>VFKI01000181.1 GCA_009885665.1 Gammaproteobacteria bacterium | reverse complement strand
GTAAAATACAAGGACGTATTTTCCGACCGCATGGATGCAGCTTCATCCGACGCGACCCACGGTGGGTTGGCTGACTTAACTTAATGGCAGTGCAGCCGGCTTAGGCCGTCAGTCAAGGATGCTGAGCTGCTACCTGCTCATTTAGCGCTATCCAATTGATAATTTCGCCAACTCGAGCTGCGCCGGCTACGACCTCTGCGCGCACCCAATGTTTGCACGCTAAACCGTGCATGTGCATGACACAACGCAATTGCGAGCGCATCGGCGGCGTCCGCCTGTAACTTACCGGAAAGACGCAATAATTGTTTTACCATATGTTGCACTTGTGATTTTTCCGCCGCACCATATCCAACGACAGATTGCTTTACTTGGCGCGCTGAATATTCCGCAATCGGCAAACCCAATGCCACAATAGCAACGCCACGCGCTTGCCCTAACTTCAACGCACCCCCTGGATTTTGATGCATAAAAATTTGTTCAATTGCGGCTTCAGTTGGTTGATAGCGTTCTATCACAGTGCGAATACCGGTGTAGATATCGCTAAGGCGCGTATGCATTTCCGCCAGGCCTAAGCGCAGACAACCACTGTCAATATAATGACTCTGCCCCTCGCGCCACGCAATCACACCATAGCCGGTGATACGCGAGCCGGGATCAATCCCGATAATGACAGTCATGCTGTTATGTCCTTTTAACGTTCTGCCATTTCATCCGGTAATTCTGCGTTGGAAAATACATTCTGCACATCATCCAATTCTTCCAACATATCCACCAATTTTATAAATTTTTCTGCTGTTTCAATATCTGCAATCGGCGCACCGGTTTTCGCCACCCAATTTACATCCGCCACAGTTGGCGTAAATCCTGCTTTTTTCAATGCCGCCATCATTGCCGTAAAAGTTTCTGGCGAAGTGTCGATATCAATGCTTTTATCTTCATTCACTGTAATATCATCAGCGCCATTTTCGAGCGCCAATTCCATTAACTTTTCTTCATCCGCGCCTGGCGCAAAATTGATTTGCCCCAATTTATCAAATAACCACGCGACCGAACCATCCGTGCCCAAATTGCCGCCGCCCTTACTGAACGCATGGCGCACATCGGCTACCGTGCGATTACGGTTATTTGTCATACAATCGACAATCACCGCTACCCCACCGGGGCCATATCCTTCATACCGAATTTCTTCCACATCAGCGCCTTCGCCGTCACCCGCACCGCGCTTAATTGCACGTTCGATCACGTCACGCGACATATTCGCGATAAGCGCTTTATCTACAGCCGCACGTAACCGTGGGTTGGCATCCGGATCGGCATCGCCCATACGTGCCGCGACCGTGATTTCGCGAATCAAGCGCGTATACAATTTCCCCTTTAAGGCATCTTGCTTGGCTTTACGATGCCGGATATTTGCCCATTTACTATGACCTGCCATCGTTTTTTCCTTAAGCTATCTTTTTAAGCTATTTTCTTTCATATCCCCTACATAAAGCAGGGTAAATGTTAGCGATGGGGGAATTGTTAGAGGGGGAGAGCGCTATTCTCCCCCTCTGACGCTTATCAATGCAGTTTGTCGCGTACTCAGTTCCCCTACCCTATCTTTCGTAATAGATATCTTCTTTCTTTACCACGACTCGCACGCCCAGTTCAACTAATTGCGCTGGATCGACCGCTGATGGTGCATCCGTCAGTGGGCAGCTCGCTGTCTGTGTTTTCGGAAAAGCAATAACATCACGAATGGACGCTGAGCCGGTCATCCACATCGCCAATCGATCAATGCCCAACGCAATACCGCCATGTGGTGGGCAACCCAATTGCATCGCTGTCAACAAATGACCAAACTTTTCCGTCGCACGCGCTTCGTTCATGCCCAGTATTTTAAAGACCGCCATTTGCAATTCATGCGAATGGATACGAATAGAGCCACCGCCAATTTCCGTCCCATTAATAACGATATCGTAGGCGCGCGCCAAGGCTTCTTCCGGTGCTGCCGTGAACGTGGCAATATCTGTGACTTGCGGCGAAGTAAAGGGATGATGGCATGCCGTCAATTTGCCATCGTGTTTTTCAAACATGGGGAAGTCTGTCACCCACAACGGCCGCCACCCGGCGACAATCAAATTGCGATCATGCGCCGTTTTGACACGTAATGCGCCCAATGCTTCATTCACCACCGCTATTTTGTCTGCGCCAAAAAATATAATATCGCCGACTTTTGCTTGACAGCGCGTCACAATTTCTTGCGCAACGTGCTCAGGCAAAAATTTCAGAATAGGCGCTTGCAATCCTTCGGCCGTATATTTGATATACGCCAAACCTTTAGCACCAAACTGACTGACAAACTGGGTGTAATCATCGATTTCTTTACGGCTAAAGGCTGCGCCACCCGGCACACACAATGCTGCAACACGACTGGCGGGATCCAATGCAGGCCCTGCAAATACTTTAAATTCAACTTCACGCAATAAATCACTCACCCCAACGATTTCATAAGGAATGCGTAAATCCGGTTTATCTGAACCAAAACGCGTCATCGCTTCATGATACGTCATACGCGGAAAAGGATCGGGTAAGTCAACTTGCAATACTTCCTTAAAAAGACCGCGAAACATCTGTTCCATAATATTTTGAATCGTGGCTTCATCCAAGAAAGTGGTTTCCACATCGAGCTGCGTAAATTCCGGCTGACGATCAGCGCGTAAATCTTCATCCCGAAAACACCGCACGACTTGATAATAACGATCCATGCCCGACATCATCAACAATTGTTTAAATTGCTGTGGCGATTGCGGTAAAGCAAAAAAACTGCCGGGCTTGGTACGGCTCGGCACTAGATAATCGCGCGCGCCTTCCGGTGTCGCCTTCGTTAGACAGGGCGTTTCAATATCCAGAAAACCGGCATCATCCAAAAAGCGACGGATATAACGCACAATGGCTGCGCGGGTTTTAAAACGTGCAAACATTTCTGGCCGACGCAAATCTATGTAACGATATTTTAAGCGCGCTTCTTCGCCAACTTCATGATATTCATCCACCGGGAAGGGCAACGCACTGGCGCGGTTTAAAATTTCAATTTCCGTCGCCGCGACTTCAATTTCACCCGTGACCAGCTCTGCATTAACCGTGCCTGCTGGACGTCGCCGTACCGTGCCAGTGACTTTTACCACGTATTCATGGCGAATCGATTCTGCCGTACGAAAAGCTTGCAGCACCGCAGGCGCAACCACGATTTGCACCAACCCTTCACGGTCACGCAAATCAAGGAAAATAACACCACCATGATCACGACGTCTATGCACCCAACCACACAGCGTGACAGTATGATCAAGCAAGTGTGCCCTGACTTCACCACAATAATGTGTCCGCATTTATGCTGTTTCCTTATCAGTTGTCTTCTTTTGTGTATCTGTTTGACTCGAGGTCGCTTTAACCTCACCCGCGGCAGCTGAGGTTGATTCTGCGCCAGCTGTGGCAGTCGATTTAGGCTTACTCTTGAAGTCAGTCGCATACCAACCGGTTCCTTTCAGCTGAAACCCCGCGGCTGATACCAGTTTTTGTAAGGTTTCAGCATGGCAGGCGGGACACGTCGTCAATGGGGCGTCTGACATCTTTTGGAATTCATCGTGGCAGTGCCCACAGGCACGGCATTGGTATTCATAGGTTGGCATGGCACTCTCTGGCTCACTCAAAAACAATAGGGAAAAGTCGCTATTGTACCTGTAAACCGAGGAGAATGAACAGGGTCATCGCCAAAGCAACTTTCTTTGATATCTACTACAAAAAATAGAGTAGAAGAACTGAAATACACAGCACACTGCATTGACGAGCGTCAGAGGCGCCACCGAATGAATAGTTCGCTTTTCATGATAAGATAGCATCCATCCCCAAGCAGAAAGCTCGCTCAACCTGAAGAAGCCCTATATGACACAAACAAAATCTATCCTCATCACCGGCTGCTCTTCTGGCATTGGTTTATATGCTGCGCAAATACTGCAAAAACGTGGCTGGCGCGTGTTTGCCGGTGCGCGCAAAGTAGATGACGTCACCCGATTAAATTCGCTCGGCCTCGAAAGCATTCAACTCGATGTAGATGATGCTGCGTCGATAGAGCGTGCGCTCGGATGGATATTAGCAAAAACCGGCAACACACTCGATGCACTTTTTAATAATGCCGGCTTTGTACAAGCAGGCGCCATAGAAGATTTATCGCGCGCACAAATACGCGCGCAATTTGAAACCAATGTGTTTGGCGCGATAGAATTAACGAATCATGTTATTCCCATCATGCGCCGCCAAGGCTATGGCCGTATCATTCAAAATACGTCTATTTTAGGAATAATTACATTAGGCTATCGTGGCGCCTACAATGCGTCGAAATTTGCACTAGAAGGATTTTCACAAACGTTGCGCCAAGAATTACATGGCAGCGGCATTCATGTCAGCATGATCGTGCCCGGCGCAATCGAAAGTGCTTTACGCGCTAACGCATTAGCACATCTTGATATTGCACACACCCAGCACTCACCGCATCACCCCACTTATCAACACATGCAACAGCATTTTTTTGATGCATCCGGTGGTCACAAAAAAGCGTTTGCAAAGTCCCCCAGAATTGTTGTCGCCCAATTAATCAAAGCCCTTGAAAGTCCGCGGCCACGCGCGCATTATTATGTAACTTTCCCTGCACATTTACTGGCTATGTTACGCAGGCTTCTACCCGACAGCTGGCTGGAAGCTATATTGCGATACGTTACCCATAAAGAAACACGATAGGCGCTTTCTCATGTCACACATTCTAGTCCTTTATTACAGCCGTTATGGCGCGGTAAAACAAATGGCGCAACATATCGCACGCGGCATTGAATCAGTCGGTCATTGCGAAGCACGTGTACGCACTGTGCCAGAAGTTTCCCCCGTCAGCGAAGCCACTCAACCCGCCGTACCTGCCGATGGCGCACCCTATGCCACACTGGAAGATTTAAAAACGTGTCACGGCTTAGCGTTGGGCAGCCCAACACGATTTGGCAATATGGCCGCACCGTTAAAATATTTTATTGATAGCACCAGCAGTTTATGGTTAGGTGGAAACTTAGTGAATAAACCCGCCACCGTATTTTCTTCAACCGCCAGTTTACATGGCGGCCAAGAAACTACATTAATCAGCATGATGACGCCTTTATTTCATCAAGGATTTATTGTGTTAGGCGTCCCCTACACTGAAGCGGATCTCAATACCACGCAAAGCGGTGGCACGCCCTATGGCACAACGCATTATGCCGGCGCAGACGGCAAAAATCCGTTAAGCGACGCCGAACAACGTCTCTGTTTCGCGCAAGGCAAACGTTTAGCAGAAATAGCCTTAAAGTTGCGGTAAATAGAAATTTTTTGAAACAATAGAGTAACTATTCAGATGGCTAGTCGGGCAAATAGCTCGCCCGCCTGACGCCACTTAAGGGGG
>VFKI01000081.1 GCA_009885665.1 Gammaproteobacteria bacterium | reverse complement strand
GTAAAATACAAGGACGTATTTTCCGACCGCATGGATGCAGCTTCATCCGACGCGGCCCACGGTGGGTTGACTGACTTAATGGCAGTGATGCCAGATCGCATCTCCTAACTCACAAACTGCAACACGCCTTCCCCGCCACCAATAAAGGCACGCCGTTTTCAATCGGCCATGCTTTATGATCCACCGTGCAAATCAAGCGCTGCGCTTGTCTGTCATAGCATAATTCACCTTTACAGATCGGACAGGCCAGCATTGCCAATAATTTATTATCCATGCGATACTTCACCCCTCTAAACATTCACTCAAACCATCCACATGACCCTCGCCACACGCTGTCAACCCTTCTCACTCACCAACGTCCACCCTTCATGGCGACCGCATCTGACGGATGCACTGGCGCAAATGGATCAAACGTATCTCGATACACTTTACCATGATACGCACTGGCTACCAGGCCATGCCGCTATTTTTAATGCATTTTCGATTAGTCTTAGCAACACCCGTTACATTTTGTTTGGCGAATCCCCTTATCCACGCGCAGCTTCTGCTAACGGCTATGCATTTTGGGATGCGGCCGTGACAAATTTATGGTCAGACACTGGGTTAAGCAAACAAGTGAATCGCGCAACATCCCTACGCAACATACTCAAAATGTTACTCATCGCCGAAGGCTTACTCACCGCTAACGATACATCACAAACTGCCATCGCCGCTATCAATAAAACCCCTTTAATCACCACTGGCGCGGATTTTTTTAAAAATTTTTTACGCAATGGTTTTTTATTACTCAACGCCACACCGGTATTTCGTGTCGGCCGCGTGCGCGAAGATGCACGCGCATGGCAACCCTTTATCGCCGCGCTCATGCAAATTATTTTACGCGCACAACCCAATATTCAACTTCTCTTGTTTGGACGGGTTGCAGCCATGCTCACCTCTGTGCTACAACTACGTCTCGGCATTCAAACGGACAAGATTTGCCAACTGCAAGCTGAACATCCATACAATCTGTCATTTGTGCATCATGACGGTGTATTGAATTTTTTTAGACCGCTACATTTACTATTGAAACGCAGCACGGACAGCGCATAATTACCGCATGGATGCGGCCAACTCCCCAAAAAAAGGATGGCCTACAATGCGTATATTATTGGTAGAAGATGACACGCTGTTGGGTGATGGTTTACGTACCGGCTTATTACAAGCACGTTACGCCGTCGATTGGCTCACTGATGGTTTGGCCGCTGATCAAGCGCTCAAAACAGAAACCTTTGATACAGTCGTACTGGATCTCACTTTACCCAAACTGCCCGGCATGAACGTACTGCAAAACTTGCGGGCGCGCGGCCTTGCGTTACCGGTACTCATTCTGACGGCGCGTGAATCCATTGAAGATCGCATCCAAGGCTTAGACAATGGTGCAGACGACTATCTCACCAAGCCCTGCGACCTCGACGAACTGTGCGCACGTTTGCGCGCATTACAACGACGTTTTTCCGCGCGTGCCGAACCGCTATTATCGCATGAAGATATCGTGCTTGACCCTGCGGCACATGCCGTCACTCAGCGTGGCAATTTGGTTAATTTATCGCGACGTGAATTTGCGCTATTACATAAATTATTGGAAAACACGGGTCGCGTTTTATCACGTGAACACTTGACGCAATCATTATACGGTTGGGAAGAAGACGTGGACAGTAATGCGCTAGAAGTCCATATTCACAACTTACGTAAAAAATTGGGTGCGCAAACCATCCATACCATACGTGGCATAGGCTACATCATCGACAAAAATAAAGAATTGCAGACAGAAGGAGCTTAGCTGATTTAAATGATGCGCTCCATTCGTCACTTCTTGCTGATCAGCTTGCTGACTAGCATCACCTTGGCTTCGTCTATTACGGCGGTAGGCAATTATCTATTGGATCGCAAAATTCTGCGCACCCATTTAGATAATCAATTATTAAAAGCCTTTTCTTTCGTAGAAATCATGACGCATGCTGTCAGCGATACAGAGCCGACGCGGGTATGTAACAATATTCGTTTTTGGCTTGCGCAGGACTGTCCCGCTAATAAAAAAGATTTATTTTTTCGCGTTGACAGGACGGATGGTCATTTATTATTTCAGACCGACACGCCTGACACAGATTTATTACGTAAAATTCCCAAAGGTTTTAGTGATGTCTATTTTCGCGGTCATAACTGGCGCGCCTACACTGCTAAAGATGCCACATTTAATTACCGCATTATTGTCGCAGAACCACAAGATACACGTAACCGCTTGATCGATGCTGTCGCGCATAGCAATGTTTATATTTTGTTGGTCACCTACCCTTTATTTGGTATGTTAATTTGGTTAATTGTCAATCTCGCGCTACGCTCCGTGACACGTGTCACACGTGAAATATCCAATCGCGCCCCCTCTTATCTCGAACCGGTTGAAGCTAAAAACATTCCGGAAGAAATTCGTCCCTTAGTTGACGAATTAAATCGTTTATTTCAACAATTAAAATTTGCTTTTGAACGGAACAAACGCTTCGCCGGCGATGCTGCACATGAATTACGTACACCGCTCGCGGCGGTTAAAACACAAGCGCAAGTTGCACAACGCGCTGAAGATGCTGTCGTTCGCCGCGCTGCATTGCAAAAAGTCATTACGGGCGTGGATCGCAGCTCACATATTGTCAATCAATTATTAACGCTGAGCCGCTTAGGTCAAGATGAAGAATTAAATGATATCCGGCCGCTTGATTTACAGCAATTGGTTACCGAAATTGTTGCTTATCTCGTACCCACTGCCCGCGAAAAAAATATTTCCATCTCATTGGATGCCCCGGCAACACCGGCCATACTGGCGGGTAATGATGTTGCACTTGGCATTCTTGTCCGCAATATTGTCGATAATGCCATCCGCTATACACCCAACGATGGCGAAATCATCATCGCCATTTTAATCAGTAAAACCCAAGTGATTTTGCGCGTAATGGACACAGGGCCTGGCATTCCCCCCGAGTTACGTCAGCAGGTGTTTGGTCGCTTTTATCGCATCATCGGCACCACCGCGCCGGGCAGTGGTCTTGGGCTCGCCATCGTCGCCCAAATCGCCAAGCTGCATCGCGCGGAAATTGATCTTGAAACCGCCCCTCAGGGTGGTTTACAGTTCAGCGTACACTTTCCGCGGTTGATTGAAGATGAATCTTGAGTTTTTCTTACCTAACAGCACGATCCTCACGCCTAATCGACGCTTATCCGCCGCGTTACACGTGCAGTATGCGCAACATCAGCACGCGCCTTGCTGGCAAAGCGCGGATATCTTACCTTATAGCAGTTGGTTGCAACGTCTCTGGACAGATTACACCACGCACACACTGACAACACATCCACTGTTACTCACTACGACACAACAAGATGCGCTGTGGGAAACAGTACTACAGGATAATGCCGCACTATTACAACCCAGTGAAACTGCGCAATTGGCAAAAAAAGCATGGGATATATTACGCCGTTGGCGTGTTGATCTTGCTCACCCTGATTTACAACTTACTGCCGAAGGCCGTGCACTGCACCGCTGGGCGCGCGAATTCACACAACAATGCCAAGCAAAAAATCGACTCGACCCTACTAGCCTGGCGGATCAGCTGGCTGAAAAAATCACGCAAGGTAAAATTACCTTACCGAACAATTTAGTCTTATATGGTTTTACTGAAATTACGCCGCAACAACACTATTTATTAGATTGTATCCAACAGCGTGGTACGGCTATTCATATCGACAACCACTTCATGCCCAAAAAATCCTATAAAATGTCTTTGCCCGACGCAGAAACAGAACTACGCGCGATGGCTGCATGGGCAAAATCTATTTATGATCATGCGGGTGAGCAAGTCCGCATTGGCTGTGTCGTTCCCGCATTAGCCGATACGCGTGAAACCGTGCGGCGCATTTTTAGTGAAGCATTTTCTGCAGAAAATACTTTGACCGCCGATGTCACCTTATTACCTTTTAATATTTCTGCTGGACGCCCTTTAGCGGATTGGCCGATCATTGAAGCTGCATTACACTTTATCGAATTAACCCCTACACCGTTATCCTTGCAAAAAATAACTTTTTTATTGCGTTCACCTTTTTTAGCTGCGGCTGAAAAAGAACACGCTGCGCGCGCGCAAATAATCGAACGCTTGCGCGCAGATAACGTGAACATGCTCACCCTGCCTTCAATTTATTTGCATCATTCTCCACGCCTCACGCAATGTTTAGAACAATTTTATGCACATGTATTCACGTCAGATCAATTATTTTTACCCAGCACTTTAGCGCAATATTTTTCTGCACAATTACATCGCTTGGGCTGGCCAGGTGAGCGCAGTCTCAACAGTGAGGAATATCAATTAGCGCAACGCTGGCTGGAATTATTAGCGCAATTTGCCACGCTCGATACGGTGCTGCCCGCATTAAGCCTTCAGGCGGGCATTCATCATTTACGTACGCTTGCCAAACATACCGTATTTCAGCCACGCACCCCGGATGCACCGGTGCAAATCTCCGGTTTACTGGAAGCCGCCGGCATGCCATTTACACATTTATGGGTGTCTGGCGTAGATGACAGCCAGTGGCCTTTCCCTGCACGCCCCAATCCGCTCATTCCTTTATTTTTACAAAAAAAAGCACACATGCCGCATGCTACGGCTGAACGTGAGCTCGCGTATTGCACACTATTGTTTAAGCAATTGCAGCAAAGTGCAGATACGGTTATTTTCAGTCATGCATTACAAAAAGAAGATGAAGTGTTGCGTGAAGCGGTATTTTTAAAAGATTTGCCCGTTATGCCCGTTGCACCTGAAGATGCGAAACCTATCAAGGTGGATTCAGTGAATGAAATTTCCGCTATCACCACGCTTGAAACCTATTTTGATCATACTGCCCCCCCCATTGATCTAACCATACCCCTGCGCGGTGGCAGCAATATCTTACGTCAACAAGCAGCGTGTCCTTTTCGCGCCTTCGCACTTTTTCGTTTAAATGCCAATAAAAGTCCCGCACCTGCGCTTGGTTTACGCCCACCTGAGCGGGGCAATATTACCCATCGTGCGTTGGAATTATTTTGGCGTGAAACCAAAGATTCAACTGCACTGCATTTACTTGATACACGCGCAGAACAAACGCTATTAAAAAACTGCATCGCCACGGCATTAGCAGAATATGCCAATCCTGACTTATATGGTTCACGCTATCTCGTCCTTGAAGCGCAACGCTTAAACACGCTACTCACCGCGTGGCTCGCGCTTGAAAAAACCCGTCCTGATTTTACGGTCATTGCCTGCGAGCAAAAAATGACAACCACACTGGGTAAAATTCCGCTTAAACTGCGCATCGACCGTATCGATCAAACAGCGGAGGGCGAATGGCTCATTATCGATTATAAAACAGGTCGTTATCAAAATCGGCAAGCGTGGCTGGGCGAGCGTCCTGATGAGCCACAATTACCTTTGTATTGTCTGTTAGAAGAAGTTAACCATACGTCTGTTGCCGCTTTAGCATTTGCTTGCGTACATCCTAACAATATTAGTTTTGTTGGATTAAGTGCTGATGATATGCATATTGAAGGCATTAAACCCAGCCATTCACTGGCTGAACCGATTTCATGGGCGCATCAACTAAGGCAGTGGCAAAATACATTGACAAAATTAGCCGATGATTTTTATGCTGGCCACGCCAGTGTCGATCCGAAACAAGCCGGCATTACGTGTGCAAATTGCGATTTAGATTTACTTTGTAGAATAAAGGAAAAAGACTATGGATGCTGAAGCACGCGCGCGCGCACTCGATCCACGCCACTCCTTTATTGTCCAAGCGCCCGCCGGCTCCGGCAAAACAGAATTATTGACACAACGGTTTTTACTTTTACTCGGCACAGCGCGTGCCCCTGAAGAAATTTTGGCAATGACCTTTACCCGTAAGGCCGCCGCAGAAATGCGTGCGCGTATTATTCACGCGTTGAATACAGCAAGCAGTGGCACCGAGCCGAGTTTGCCGCATGCGAAAAAAACATATGCATTAGCCTGTCAAGTATTACAACAAGATAAACACTATCACTGGCAATTGCTGGCAAATCCGGTACGCTTACGCATTTTGACGCTCGATGCCGTCAATAGTTTTTTAACACGCCAATTACCCGTACTGGCACAAATGGGCGCGCCGCCTGAAATCACCCCTGAACCCTATCTATTATATGAAGCGGCTGTTGATGCGGCGCTAGCTGACCTTGAATCTGATGCGCCATGGTCAGATGCCATTGCCACATTATTATTACAGCGTGACAATCATCCTGCGACACTCAAGCAATTATTAGTCCGCTTATTGGCACGACGAGACCAATGGTTACCACATATCGTTTTTGATGCACCCGACCCTGCGGTGAGAGCCATAATGCAGCAACAATTGGCCAGCGTCAGCACAGAGGCCATTGCGCATCTACACGAAATTTTTCCACGCGAATATATAAAGGAAATGTTATCGTTAGCCCGTTTTGCGGCGGATCAACTCTACTTGATTCAACCGGATCACCTGATCACGGCTTGTTGTGATATCGCGCAATTGCCTGATGATAAAACGAGTTGGTTAGGTTTGCGTGCATTATTATTAACACAGAGCGAAACGTGGCGTAAGCGATTCGATAAAAACTGCGGTTTTCCTGCAGATAAAAAATTGACTGATTACAAACAGCGTATGCAATTATTAATTGAAAAATTAAAGGATGTCACAGGATTACACCAAGCGCTTGTCGAAATCGGTTATACACCTGATAAAACGTACAGCGATAATCAGTGGCACGTATTAGCGGCTTTACAGCAAGTATTGCGCGTCGCTGTTGCGCAATTAAAATGGATATTTCAAACGACAGGCAAAATGGATTACACCGAGAATGCCCTGGCCGCGCAGTTAAGTCTAGGCACGGATGAGGCGCCGACTGACCTAGCGCTTGCGTTGGATTATCAAATTCAACATATTTTAATTGATGAATTTCAAGACACCTCCAATAGCCAATATCGTTTATTGGAAAAATTAACCGCCGGCTGGCAAATGGAGGATGGCCGCACTTTATTTGTGGTGGGTGATCCGATGCAATCGATTTACCGCTTTCGTGAAGCGGACGTTGCACTTTTTATTCGTGCGCGCAAACTGGGGATAGGTCATTTACGTTTACAACCACTGACTTTATGCGTAAATTTTCGCTCAACGCCGGGTGTGGTCAATTGGTTAAACCAACATTTTCCTTATATTTTCTCAGAAAGCGATGATATCAGCACCGGGGCTGTCGCATACAGTCCAGGCGTTGCTCACCAACCCGACGCCGCCAATACGCCGCCCGTCAAGCTGACGGCGTGTGCGGCAGATGACCCTAATGGCCAAGCAAATGCCATTGTGGATATATTAAAATCGCGTTGGCAAGAAAACCCTGATGAAGATATCACTATTTTGGTACGCTCACGTCCACATCTTACCGATATCATGCCAGCGTTACGCGCGGCAGGCATTGCCTATCGTGCAGTCGATATTGACCCACTGAGTAGTCGACCCGCCATCATGGATTTATTAACCTTAACACGTGCTTTACTTGACCCAGCAGATCGAATTGCCTGGCTGGCGTTATTACGCGCGCCATGGTGTGGTTTAATATTAGCGGATTTATTAATATTAAGCACAGGTACGCAAACTATTTGGCAGAACTTAACCAATGAAAAAATGGTTTCAAATTTATCCGTCGCATCACAACAGCGCGTGGCGCGGATATTGCCGGTATTAGAAAATAAATTATATCAACGCCAGCGTTTTGCATTACGTGATTGGGTAGAAAGCACTTGGGCGTTATTGGGCGGCGCTGCCACGCTGCGTAATGCTACTGAAAAAGATGAAGCTGCCAGTTTTTTTACTTTATTAGAAAAATATCATTGCTGCAGTGAATGGCCCGATGTGGAAACGCTGACTAAAGCGCTGAATGCACTGTATGCCAGCCAAACGCAACATGAAAAAGTGAAATTACAAGTCATGACAATGCATTCGTCCAAAGGCTTGGAATTTTCCACGGTCATTTTGCCGCATTTAGAAAAAACCGCCCTACGCGATGACCGTGAATTATTAGTTTGGATGGAACAAATTGCGGCGCAGGGCGGCAGTAACTTATTGATGGCACCTTTACCTGCCGTAGGTGAACCTGCCAATAGTTTATATGACTATATTTATCGTCAACAGGCGTTGCGTAATGCACATGAACAAAGCCGATTGTTATATGTAGCGGCGACGCGCGCTAAAAAGCAATTAATTTTAGTATTTAACCAACCTAAAAATGACAAGCCGGCTGCGGGCAGTTTATTAGCAAAACTGTTACCCGCCTTGCATGTCAATGGCTGGCAGGCACCTGAAAAACCTAACTGCGCAGCAGAAACCCGTCAACACGTTATCACTGAGCCGACCACACCTTTGCGTCGCTTATCGCTTGACTGGCAAAATCCTTTGACGGAAATCCGCACGCGTGAAAATCTCACATTTCATCAAAAAAACAGTGGTTATCAATTAGCCGATGATACCGCGCGTTTAACTGGCACAGTGATCCATCAAATTATTTGCCAATTGTGTTTATATCCCACCCTGGCCACACAATGGCAAGCATATGACAATGACACAAAAGCGCATTGGTTAACGCAGCAATTATTATCTGCCGGCGTGTTACCCTCAAAATTGCCACATGCGCTCGTGATAACGCAACAAGCGATTGACAATTTACTGACAGATGCACGGGGTCGTTGGATTATCAAATCGCATACGGATGCGCATTGTGAATTACCCTTAACAACTTATATTGAAGGTAAGTTAACACAATTGATTATTGATCGTACGTTTATTGATGAACAAGGCATCCGTTGGATTATCGATTATAAAATAGCGGCTCTGCCAGTCGACCCAGTCATCCCCCAGGAAATTTTTATACAACAACAAGTGGAAAAATATCAAACGCAATTACAAAATTATGCGGCTGCGCTGCAGTCATGGCAACCACCCCAAAACAGCGTCATCAAAACCGCACTTTATTTCCCACTATTATCTACTTGGCAGGTATTACCAGACCACGTTACCGCATCTTCCACAACGCATGCATTGCAATAAAAAAGATAAAATGGTAGAGTCACCGACATTCTACACTAAAGTATTTTTTTATCTATTACAAAAGATAGGGTAGAAGAACTGATTAAAATACAAGAAATGAATTTTAAAAGATATAAAAAATTTAGGAATAACCCGCATGCAATTTAACGATATTATTAAAGAAATCGATATTAAAGAAGAAGAAGAAGAAGAAGAAGAAAAAAAAGAAGTCGTCGTCAGAACAAGTGTGCCAACACACAATATTCGCGGGCGATTAACAGAAGATGTTACTGTATACTATTTCCCTTTTACCGCTTTCAACGGCATAGTTGGCCACATTGCCGTTTCACTCAAACAAAAGCCAAAAAACATTCAGGAATACAATATCAGCGAACAAGACACAGGCTTATATTTAAGCCATGGCGCAGCAGCCTTCGACCAAGGTATCTATACTGGATTTGGCAAATATGCATCTACCCCCCCTTTCATCAAAAGCGGGTTTGATGTTGATAAAGAGAAATATAAGGTCGAACCCATCGCTATTCCGTTAACTGCAAAACACCCCCTCACTGCCACAGCATATAATGCGCTGGTTGCGAAAATGAGCGATGATGCGTACCCGTTCCATCGTTATGACATGTTAAAAAATAATTGCTCACATGCCGGCGTTCGCTTATTAGCCGCATTAGGCATCGAGTTAGATTTAGCCAACGTAAAAGAAGTCAATCCACTCAGTGTAGCAAATGCGTGTTGCCAATATCGACTGACACAAATTGAAGAAGCTCAGGAGCAACTAGACAGCGCCCTCATCACCGGCGCTAATTGGACAGAACGGGCGCTTGCTTTACTCGCCAACCATTTGCAGCGAGCAGAAATTAAACTTACCATAGATAAACTTACCATAATAAAAAATGGTAGCTACCAAAATAAAAAAACGACACAAATCACGATAATCGAAAATGTAATTGAAAAAATAAATTCCGCTGAAAATGATCATGAAAAATTTATGCTGTTATTCACACTAACGGACGCTTACTTTCAATACAACAAAATCAGCGAAGATAAAGACCGTAAAACGAATCAAATGCTCCTTAGGCTTATCGAGTATTTCCCTTACAATGTCATACCAGCAGCATCAATCGACGTAATATCCAAAACCATGCAAAACATGCACGAAGACATCTCTCAATACACTCAATCAGTAAAGAAAAAATCGAAAAAAATAACCGAAATAGCGCGTCTACTAGAAAAAATCAAGCCAAACCTTCCGTATGGTGAAACTGTCAAGCGTTACATGAAAATACACTTTTTGCTTCTCGAAATAAAAGAAGCGCTTTCAAAAAATGAGGGGTTTTATAAAAAAAATCCTGCAGAAGCGCGCATTTTTGAAGCCCATATCGATGCGATTGCAACACTCTCCCAGCGACAATCGCAAGGCGAAAAATTATTATATGACGATTTATCCGACACAAAAACAACCGACGAAAAAGAAAACGGAGAACCTTTCGATGTAGGTAGGTTCCCCGAAGGCGATCAAACGAGTGATGATATGCTTAGAGGGCAGCGTGTCGGTGAGCCACCCCTTTTAGCAGCAGAAAGACAAAGTGATCATGCTACTCCTCCCGTCAACACTGTCTGGTGTCAAAATCCCTGTAACTGGACTGCCCGGCAATGGAAAATAGTCGGTGGTGGCGTAGGCATAGTAACATTCATTGGCGCGATAATAGCTATCCCAGTATATATATACGCAAGAAAATCTAGCCACCCTTCAGCTACACCAACACAAGCACCGACTTTCTCACCTACAGCAACTGCGCCAACATTTGCACCGACGCCCGCACCAACAACTGCGAGACCGACGTCCGCACCAACAACTGTCACACCAACGCATGCGCCAACAACTGCGACACCGACGCCTGTACCAACAACGGTTACACCGACACCTGCGCCAACAACTGTAAAGCCAACGCTGACACCCACCTTTGCGCCGCCAAAATTCAGTTTTCTATTAAAGCAAGGCATGCTCACCGTGGGGCAAACCACAACATTCACAAATCAATTTCACCAGACAGACGGTGATCCCAACTTAGTCACTGAAGTCAAATGGAATACCGATCCCACCGGAGCGTTTACAAGCAGTAATTCAGCTATCATCCAAACGAACGGCAACAGCGCCACTTGCTCTGGAACCGCTGCTTATTGTAATACGCCCGGCATACTCAGCGTCGCCTATGGCCTACCCTCGGGCGCAACACCTTATACTGTGACAGCTTCGATTGGCAATTACGCAACAGGGCAAATCGGCAGCTTTATTGTCAATGGCTTTTTTAGGCAAATGGCGGACGCGTTATTAAGCAACACACTCGGCGATACATGGCATGCGCTACTGCCCCACGAAAAAGATGCATACGTTCATAACATGATTCGATTTTTATGGGCAGCCGCAATAATAACACCCATGTTTAGTGGAATCATGGCCATGAAATATATTGCGCCCGAAACAAGCGCGCGGCTTTGGCAAAAGCTAGGCAGGCTAACAGAATCACTTAAACAATCAGTTCAACAAAACTACCGAACAGCAGTCGCGGGATTAGGTTTATTTGCGCATCATCCAGAAACGAAACGTGCCCTTTCCCCCACGCAACAGGCTTATGGATCAACAGATGAAGAAATGCCTAACCTGCCTCAAATTCAAAGGAGCCATCAATATGAAACACACACAAAAAATCATTCGTACAGGCAAATATAGTGTCCTAACCATTGGTTTCACTCTGCTCGTATTATTCAGTCGCGACAGCGCCGCGGCAGTACTAAAATCCGGATTTTATGCGGGCGGTGGCATACAGCATATGTCAGCAAATTATGGCTTGACGCGTTATTTTGACACACAGTCAAGCACATCAAGCAGCGTGCGCAATACCGATGATGCGGATCAATGGCAAGCACCCCAACTGGCGCTCGGTTACCAACATTTATTTGGCCGATTATATCTCGGCGCAGAAAGCAGTAAAAGCTTTCAGTCTAATCGTCTACATGACGCGTATGTTCAACAAACCCCCATTAATGTCACTTATCGTTCTGACTTGCGCTATAATAACCTATTTGATTTTGACGTGTTATTGGGTTGGGCAGTTACGCCATCCGCCGTAATCTATGCGCGCACTGGATTAAGCTACACTGATATTCACAATGATTTTAATATAACTTATCTTTTCATGAACAAACTATACACGCGGGAAGCGAGCCATACGCAATTTAATCGCATTGGCAAAGACCTTGGCATCGGTGCAGCCTACCAATTATCCGACCACCTTATGCTACAAGCCGATTATAAAATAACTTTTTATGGCCAGATGCATTACACAAACATGCTAGTATTATCTGGCGATAATTATACGCCTTCACGTAAAACCATCGCACTAAAAACACAATCGGCTAGCATAAAGCTTGTTTACACGTTCTCTTGATTCCAACCGACATTCCGCACCTTTGTCTTTTTCGATAACGCTTCGTTAAAAATAGGTTCTGTCGCCAACCGCCCGTAAAGTAAGGTAACATGGGTTCTTCGCGTGCGGAATGCCGGTTTCAAGGCTTAGGCTCTGCGCATAAATAACTTTGACAGATTGCGCCCAGCGTGGTGTCAGATATAAGCGTACCGGAAGAAGAAAAATCGCAGGAATACTGAAGTATTTCGAGGTTT
>VFKI01000169.1 GCA_009885665.1 Gammaproteobacteria bacterium | reverse complement strand
AACCTGACTTTACGCGATGGGGGATTCTTAAGGGGGAGAATCGCGATTCTCCCCCTTAAGTGGCGTGACGCCGGCGAGCTATTTGCCCGAGTAGCCATCTGAATAGTTAAACACCACGCTGCAATGCCTGCAACGCGCACGCCACATCATGCCGTAAATGCGCATGACTCAGCGTGCCGACAATCACGCTACTGACACCCGGCATTGCAAAAATTAAATCCATCGCTTGCTGCACCGGATCGCGCGCCGTTTTATCTAAATGGCCGCTGGCAAGCGCTTTTTTAATGAACACGCCTTTTTTTTGTTGATGCGCTGCCGCAATCACCTCAGCATCCTCCGGCGCCACCATCACCACATCCGCCAGCGCAACTGTCTGCAAGCCACCCGCCAAGGTTTTAGTCGACATCCCTATCGCGCGAATCAAACCCGCTTGACGTAACGCGGCGAGCACTTCAAAAACCCCGTCTTTTTCAATAATTTTTTCATCTTCGCCATTGGAATGTACCAAGACAATATCCAACCAGTCGGTATGCAATAATCGCAAGCTATTTTCAATACTTTTGCGCACAGTGCTCGCCGAAAAATCGAAATGCGATTGGCCGTCAATAAAGCTTTCACCGACTTTAGTCGACAAAATCCAATTATTACGTTGATTTTTTAATAATTTGCCCAGACGTTGCTCGCTACTGCCATATGCCGGCGCCGTATCCAAGAGATTAATTCCCACTTCTGCTGCACAGCCAAGCAATTCATCAACTTCATGATCACTCGGCAATTCAAACGATGCGGGATATTTAACGCCTTGATTACGACCAAACTTAACCGTCCCCAAACCCACGGCACTCACCACGATATCCATGCCGCCCAGTTTATTCATTTGCATAACACGACGCCTTCCTCTTTCATACCAAATACCTGCTCCCACACTGGCTGTGCAAATGCCGGTACCGGCAAGTGGCGCAATTCACGCAGATCCGCCTTACCGGAACGGCTGTCGCTATCGGCTAAGCGTGCCAAAATAGCTTCTGCTAACAGTGGTGCCAATGCCAGCTTGGTCGGCCAGGCAGCGAAATAATTCTTTTCTTCTATCAGGGAAAAACTATCTGGCCGCTTACTGCCCGGCTGTTGTGCCTCAACACGATCCACTTTGAATGCAGCAAATTGCGCCGCACTAAAATCCAACCATGGAAAAACCTCGGCCAATTCAGCCCGCGCCACGGCACATTGCGCCGCCGCACTTCGCGATACACCCCCTTCCGCTAATTGCCCGCCAATATACCAAATGGTTTTACCCTCCAAGCTATGATGCGTGGTAATGGTCATGCGCGGCGTTGCGCCCAAGCCTAAACAATGGGCATATAATTCATAAGGAAAATCATGTTTAACGACAACCATATGCAAAGGTCGCCGCTGCGACTGCAACCGCAGATTATGCCGCGCGGCAAACAAAATATCATTGCCACGCCCTGCCGCAAAAATATATTTTTTGGCACATATATTAATCGTGCCAGTCAAACACGTATTCACATCCAATGCGTCTAATTCACCGGCCGCATTAAAATGTAAATCCGCCGCCGTCAGCGGATTAATCCGAAATATAGCATCTTGCTGCGAGCATACTAATTCGCGAATTAAAGCGTGCACATCTAACACTTGCTCATCAAGCGCATATACTTCACCGCGAAATTTAGCATGCTGAAAAATGTCAGGATATGCAGCTCGCGCTAAAGCATGCACTTGCCCACGCAAAGCAAGTCCGGCAAAAAAACCCGCGACTTTCGATCCCACGCCACCCGTCGTCCAGAGATACTGTTGCTTAGACAATACCGGCACGGCATGCAAATCCAATACGCCGTCACCTGCCAAGCAAGCCGACCATAGCGCCGGCATATCGGCAATCGCTGTCGTCGCCGAGGTCAATGCACCCTGCAAAGCATATTTTAAACCGCCATGGATAATACCTTGCGCTTTATGTGTTTGCTCGCCACCCAATGTGCCGCTTTCTAATAAAATGGCTGCATATCCTTGCTGACGCAGGCGATTCAACAACCATAAGCCGGCAATACCGCCACCAATGATGACAATATCCGCTTCCACACGTTTGAGTTGAGTCATATTATACCTATTGATATCTATTACAAAAGATAGGGCAGGAGATACACCTATTGCACTTGAAGATGCGAAACATCGAAAGGGCGTCATTACACGATGGGGCTTCTTAAGGATACCGTTCGCTTCTTGAAGTGCGAACGGTATCCCCTACTGCTTTTGCTGCCACCGCCGCCAAGTGGTATGATGGCGACCTTAAAAAAGTGAAGCATTATACCATGATTCGTTTCAATCAGCTCAGCATACGCCGTGGCACCAAACTGCTACTCCAACCCGTCGACTGGACAATATACGCTGGCCAGCGCATCGGCTTGACCGGCGCCAATGGCAGTGGCAAATCGAGTTTATTTGCATTATTGCTGGGTCAGCTTGCGGCTGACGGTGGTGAAATCGAAATCGGCGGTCAGCCCGTTTTTAGCCATGTTGCCCAGGAAATGCCCGCCGGCAATGAAAGCGCATTGGATTTTGTTGTAGCGGGTGATACCGAGCTGCATGCCATTCAACAGCAATTACAAACAGCTGAAGCCGCAGATGATGGTATGGAAATCGCCCATTTGCACGAGGCGCTCAACAAAATTGATGCTTGGTCAGCGCCATCGCGGGCAGGGCGCATGTTAGCCGGCTTGGGATTTAGTACCGCCGAGCAACAACAAGCGGTACGCGATTTTTCCGGTGGCTGGCGCATGCGCTTAAATTTAGCACGCGCGTTAATGTGTCGCTCTGATGTATTACTGCTCGATGAACCCACCAATCACTTAGATTTGGATGCGGTTATTTGGCTGGAATCTTGGCTTAAAACCTATCCCGGCACATTATTACTGATTTCACATGACCGTGATTTTTTAGATAGCGCCATTGAATATATTGCCCATATTGAAAATCAAACATTAACCGTATATACCGGCAATTATTCTGCTTTCGAAGATGTGCGCGCTGAACGTCTCATGCAACAACAAGCCGCCTATACGCAACAACAAAAGAAAGTTGCACATTTACAAAGTTTTGTCGATCGTTTTCGCGCTAAAGCCAGTAAAGCACGTCAAGCGCAAAGCCGAATCAAGGCATTGGCTAAATTGGAACGCGTCCAAGCAGTACAACAAAGCTCTCCATTTCAATTCAGCTTTCGCAAACCCGACAGCTGCCCTAACCCATTAGTGACATTGGCACATATTCGCGCCGGCTACGGTAAAAAAACGGTTTTCCCGGATGTAAGCTTAAGCGTAGGGCCGGGTGACCGAATTGCATTACTCGGCCCCAATGGCGCCGGCAAATCCACACTGGTGAAAAGCTTGGCAGGCGAAATTCCATTATTAGACGGCGAACGGGCGACCGGCGCCGGTTTACGTATCGGCTATTTTGCCCAGCACCACGTTGATCACTTGCAAGCAGATGAAACGCCCATGGCGCAATTGCAACGCATTGCACCGAATATCATGGAACGCGAAGCGCGCGGATTTTTAGGGACGTTTGGTTTTAGTGGCAGCCGCGTCTTTGAACCGGTCAAAATTTTTTCAGGCGGTGAAAAATCACGTCTTGCCTTAGCGCTCATTATTTGGCAAAAACCAAACTTATTATTACTGGATGAACCGACCAACCATCTCGATATGGAAATGCGCAATGCATTAAGCTTAGCCTTGCAAGAATATGAAGGCGCGTTGATTTTGGTATCGCATGATCGATTTTTAGTACGCACCACTGTTGATCAATTAATGCTAGTCGCGCACGGTGAATTACAAGCTTTCCATGGCGACTTAACTGAATATGAGAAATGGTTGATCGCCTTCCGGCGTGAAACTGAAAATGCGGCACGAACAGACAAGCCCGGCAAAGTGTTTGCCGCCTCACCGCGTCAACAAGCACAAACCATCAAAAAGCTTGAAAACCGTATCAAAAAATTGCAAACATCGTTAGAAAATATTGAAACGCAATTAGCTGACACGCGCATGTATGAATTTAACCACAAAGAAACACTGGACAAATTATTAGCAGAGCGCGACACTATTCAAACTGAATTAACCACCACCGAAGAAACGTGGCTGGCTGCTTGTGAAAAGATATAGCTTTTTACAATATAACATAGGACGCTATTATGATCATTGAACCGAAAATTCGCGGCTTTATTTGTACCACTGCGCATCCTACCGGTTGCGCGCAGCACGTTGCCAATCAAATCGCTTATGTCAAACAACAGGGCAAACATCAAGGCCCACGTAATGTATTAGTGATTGGCGCATCAACCGGCTACGGTTTAGCCAGTCGCATTGCCGCAACGTTTGGCTATGGCGCCAGCACCATTGGCGTATTTTTTGAACGTGACGCCGATGAAAAACGCACGGCAACCGCAGGCTGGTATAATTCCGCCGCATTTGAAAAACAAGCACATGCTGCGGGTCATTACGCCAAAAGCATTAATGGCGATGCATTCTCTGATGAAATTCGTCAACAAACTGCCGCGCTCATCCGCGAAAAAATGCAACAAGTGGATTTAGTCATTTATAGTCTCGCCTCACCGCGCCGCACCATGCCGGGAACAGGTGAAGTCTTTAATTCTGCATTAAAACCGATAGGCAAAGCCTACACCAATAAAACAGTTGACGCTTTTCGCGGTGAAGTCAAAGAAATCACCCTTGAACCCGCAACACAAACAGAAATTGATGCAACTGTTACCGTAATGGGGGGGGATGACTGGCAACGCTGGATGGATTTTCTTGCACACGAAAATTTGCTGGCAAAAAATGTGACAACTGTTGCTTATTCTTATATTGGCCCTGAATTAACATTTCCAATTTATCGCGATGGCACCATTGGACAAGCAAAGAAAGATTTATATGCTGCTGCCAAAAAAATCACGGATAAATTAAAAGAAAATGGTGGTCGCGCGTTAATCTCTATCAACAAAGCTTTGGTGACGCAAGCCAGTGCCGCCATCCCCGTCGTGCCATTATACATTTCTTTACTCTATCGCTTTATGAAAGAAAACGGCACGCACGAAGATTGTATCGAACAAATGACGCGCTTATTTCATGAACATTTATATGCTGCACAACCCAAATCACGCGACGCTGATGGTTTTATTCGTCTGGATGACTTAGAGATGGCCGCAGATATTCAGCAAAAAGTGACGACCAGCTGGCCAACTGTCGCCACTGAAAACATCGAAGCGTTAACGGATATTGACGGATATCGTAAAGCATTTTATCAATTATTTGGCTTTGGTTTGGCAGGCGTGGATTATGCGGCAGACGTTGACGTGCAAGTGGGCGTAAAGTCTTTCAGCCATTGACGCCTCAGACAATATATCTTGAAACGGCAGGCCAGTACTGCTTTTGAAGGCGTTGGCGATTGATTTTGGATGACTGGACAGCGTTACTATGTTATTAATATCCGCGGCGCTTCCTTTTGCTTGTTGTCTTGCTATCTTCGACGAAAACAAGAGTACAACAATTGAAAGCGTTTTTCACTAAGGCTCTGCGCATAAATAACTTTGACAGATTGCGCCCAGCGTGGTGTCAGATATAAGCGTACCGGAAGAAGAAAAATCGCAGGAATACTGAAGTATTTCGAGGTTT
>VFKI01000098.1 GCA_009885665.1 Gammaproteobacteria bacterium | reverse complement strand
TCATCAATACCAATAGAAATACCTGATTTAGTAGCATAATGAAATCCCATGTACATTAATTGATCGGCAAAAATAACGGCGGTCTTTAAGCCTAGATCGCGATAACAGGTATTGATCACACCTGAAATCGTTTTCTTTTTCATCGTACGATTAACAACATCAAACGACATGCCGACCGGTAGAATTTCGGATAACAGTGCGCGACCCACTGTGGTTTCGACTAAGCTACGCTGCGCTATGACGCTACCATCTTCAGCCAAACGTTTTTCGGTAATCCGTACGCGTACCTTGGCTTGCAATTCCGCTTTACCGGTTTCACAGGCGCGATGCACTTCATTTAAATCAGAAAATACCATGCCTTCACCACGCGCATTAATCTTAGGACGCGTGAGATAGTAAAGACCCAGCACCACGTCTTGTGACGGCACGATGATCGGCTCACCATTGGCAGGCGACAATACGTTATTGGTTGACATCATTAACGAACGTGCTTCCAACTGCGCTTCCAATGACAACGGTACGTGCACCGCCATTTGGTCACCGTCAAAGTCAGCGTTATATGCCGTACACACCAACGGATGCAATTGGATCGCTTTCCCTTCAATCAATACCGGTTCAAACGCCTGAATACCCAGACGATGCAACGTCGGCGCACGATTCAGTAACACAGGATGCTCACGGATGACTTGTTCAAGCATGTCCCACACCACCGCTTCTTCACGATCCACCATTTTTTTGGCGGCTTTGATTGTGGAAGCCAACCCTTGGGTTTGCAAACGGCTAAAAATAAACGGTTTAAAGAGTTCCAACGCCATTTTCTTTGGCAAACCACATTGATGTAAGCGCAACGTGGGTCCAACCACGATGACCGAACGGCCAGAATAGTCGACGCGTTTACCCAATAAGTTTTGACGAAAACGACCCTGCTTACCTTTAATCATGTCAGCCAATGATTTCAGCGGACGCTTGTTGGAACCGGTAATCGCACGACCGCGCCGACCATTATCTAATAATGCATCAACCGCTTCTTGCAACATGCGTTTTTCATTACGCACAATAATGTCTGGCGCATTTAATTCCAACAAACGCTTCAACCGATTATTACGATTAATGACGCGACGATATAAGTCATTGAGATCGGATGTGGCAAAACGGCCGCCATCGAGCGGCACTAATGGACGTAAATCCGGTGGCAATACGGGCAATACGCTTAACACCATCCACTCGGGTTTATTACCAGAAGCCAAAAATGCTTCGATCAATTTAAGACGCTTGGATAATTTTTTCAGTTTAGCTTCAGAAGCAGTGGCTGCAATATCTTCACGAATTTGCGTCACTTCACCTTCTAGGTTTAATGCACGTAACAATTCTTGAATGGCTTCCGCGCCCATACGCGCATCAAATTCATCGCCATATTCTTCGATAGCATCGTAATACGCTTCTTCTGATAATAATTGGCCGCGCTCTAATTGCGTCATGCCTGGATCAATAACAACATATGCTTCAAAATATAAGATGCGCTCAATATCACGCAACGTCATATCTAGCAACAAACCAATACGGGAAGGTAGTGAACGCAAAAACCAAATATGCGCCACTGGGCTGGCTAATTCGATATGCCCCATGCGATCACGACGGACACGCGACAACGTAACTTCGACGCCACATTTTTCGCAGATAACGCCACGATGCTTTAAGCGCTTATATTTACCGCACAGACATTCATAATCTTTGATGGGTCCGAAAATACGCGCGCAAAATAAACCGTCACGCTCTGGCTTGAACGTGCGATAGTTAATGGTTTCGGGTTTTTTGACTTCTCCATAAGACCAAGAGCGAATCATGTCTGGCGACGCTAAGCCAATACGAATGCCGTTGAATTCGGCGATATGCTGCGTCTGCTGCCTTACCATATTCAGCAAGTCTCTCAAGGTGATATCCCCCTAAAATTTCATCAATTATATTCCTTCCCCCAGCACGACATGCGCGAGGGGAAGTAACATTATTCCAGATCCATATTTATCGCAAGCGATCTGATTTCTTTAATCAATACATTGAACGCTTCAGGCATGCTGGGTTCCATATAGTGATCGCCGTCAACAATGTTTTTATACATACGCGTACGCCCGCCGACATCGTCTGATTTTACCGTCAGCATTTCTTGTAAAGTGTAAGCCGCGCCATAAGCTTCCAACGCCCACACTTCCATTTCCCCGAAGCGTTGGCCACCAAATTGCGCCTTACCGCCCAACGGTTGCTGCGTCACCAAACTGTATGAACCGGTCGAACGGGCATGCATTTTATCGTCAACCAAATGGTTTAACTTCATCATATACATATAACCCACTGTCACCTGACGCTCAAACGCTTCGCCGGTACGACCATCGTACAATGTTGTCTGACCACTTTCCGGTAGATCCGCTAAAGCCAACATCGTTTTGATTTCTGCTTCAGACGCACCATCAAATACCGGCGTCGCCATGGGCACACCCGCACGCAAGTTCTTTGCCAGCGTCATGATTTCAGCATCTGCCAAACTTGTCAGTTTTTCAGTTTTACCTGTGCCGGTATTGTAAATACTGCCCAACAATTCACGGATGTTTTTAGCAGATTGCTGTGCGTCCAACATGCGGCCAATTTTTTGACCCAAGCCTTTTGCTGCCCACCCTAAATGGGTTTCCAACACCTGACCAATATTCATACGTGATGGCACGCCAAGCGGATTCAATACGATATCAATCGGTGTCCCATCGGCCATATAAGGCATATCTTCCACTGGCACGATAATTGAAACAACACCCTTGTTACCATGACGACCGGCCATTTTATCACCCGGCTGAATACGACGTTTTACTGCCAGATACACTTTAACAACCTTTTGTACGCCTGGTGGCAAATCATCGCCTTGCGTGATTTTCAACCGCTTAGCATCATACGCTTTTTCAAAATCCAAACGCTCTTGCTTATATTGCTCAGCAGCTGCTTCCAATTGCACACCGGCTTTTTCATCATGCAAGCGAATTTCAAACCATTTTTCACGTGGCACTTCCGCCAAATACGCTTTGGTAATCTTACTGCCTTTCTTAAGTTTAGCCGGGCCACCTTCTGCGACAAGATCTAATAAAAGCTTTTCAATACGCTGGAAAATATCGTTTTCACGAATACGCAATTCATCCGATAAATCGCGGTAAACACGCGCTAATTCGTTTTTCTCAATTTCCAATACACGCGCATCTTTTTCAACACCATCGCGGGTGAAAACCTGTACGTCGATGACAGTCCCTTCCATACCCGTTGGCACGCGCAAAGAGGTATCTTTCACATCGGAGGCTTTTTCACCGAAAATAGCACGCAATAATTTTTCTTCCGGTGTGAGTTGGGTTTCGCCTTTTGGCGTAATCTTACCGACTAAAATATCACCCGAGCTGACTTCCGCACCAATATATACAATACCGCATTCATCTAAACGCGCTAATGCATGTTCACCAATATTGGGAATATCTGCTGTCACCTCTTCCGCACCCAAACGGGTGTCACGTGAAGTACAGGTTAATTCTTCAATATGAATACTGGTAAAACGATCTTCCTGCACCACGCGTTCGGAAAGCAAAATTGAATCTTCAAAGTTGTAACCATTCCACGGCATAAAGGCAACTAACAAGTTTTGTCCCAACGCCAATTCACCTAAATCGGTAGATTGACCATCGGCCAATACATCCCCTTTGCGAATCGCATCGCCTTTTTGTACCAATGGACGTTGATTGATACATGTGTCTTGGTTGGTACGCGTATATTTAGTGAGATTATAAATATCCACACCCGCTTGGTCTGTCGCTGCATAACTATCATCGACACGTACCACGATACGTGTGGCGTCAACATAATCCACAATACCATCACGTTTTGCGACAACCGTCACGCCCGAGTCACGCGCAACCACACCTTCCATCCCCGTACCCACTAAAGGTTTTTCGGTCTTCAATGTCGGCACAGCTTGGCGTTGCATGTTTGAACCCATCAATGCACGGTTCGCATCGTCATGTTCCAAGAAAGGAATCAACGCAGCAGCAACCGACACAATCTGACGGGGTGACACATCCATATATTGCACTTGATCCGGTGTCGTCATGGTAAACTCACCTTTATGACGTACTTGCACCAGCGCATCAATCAAATGACAGCCATCATCTTGCGTTGCATTCGCCTGCACAATAACAAAATCGCCTTCTTCAATGGCAGATAAGTATTGCACTTCATTGGTCACCTTACCCTCTTTCACTTTTCGATAAGGCGTTTCTAAAAAGCCATATTGATTCGTGCGCGCATAAACAGCGAGCGAATTAATCAAACCAATATTTGGACCTTCAGGCGTTTCAATCGGGCACACACGACCATAATGGGTTGGATGCACGTCACGTACTTCAAAGCTAGCGCGTTCACGCGTCAAACCACCCGGCCCCAATGCAGAAACACGACGTTTATGCGTTATTTCTGACAGAGGATTATTTTGATCCATGAATTGCGATAATTGGCTGGAACCAAAGAATTCTTTGATTGCAGCTGAAACAGGTTTCGCATTAATTAAATCTTGCGGCATCAAGTTTTCAGATTCTGCCATCGTCAGACGTTCTTTGACTGCACGTTCAACACGCACCAAACCCACGCGGAATTGATTTTCAGTCATTTCACCGACGCAACGTACCCGACGATTACCTAAATGATCGATATCATCAACCGTGCCATTACCATTACGAATGCTAATTAAAGTTTTTAATACGGCGATAATATCTTCGCGCGTCAATACACCCAGCCCGGTAATTTCTTCACGGCCAACACGACGATTGAATTTCATCCGACCGACTTCAGATAGATCATAGCGATCAGCACTGAAAAATAAATTACGGAACAAGACTTCAGCCGCATCTTTGGTCGGTGGTTCACCCGGACGCATCATACGATAGATTTCAACCAACGCTTCCAGCGGCGTACTGGTAGGATCGACGCGCAAGGTGTCTGACATGTAAGCGCCGTGGCCGATTTCATTGACATACAATGTTTCAAATTGCGTGATACCTGCCGCGATGATTCCCTTAAGAATATCAGGCGAAATGATATCATTAGCATTGGCGATGATTTCACCGGTTTCAGAATTAACCAATGTTTTAGCTAAAACTTTACCGACAACATACTCTGCGGGAACAGCCAGCTTATCAAGCCCAACTTTTTCCATTTGTGCGATATGGCGCACGGTAATGCGACGCCCCGCCTCAACAATCACTTTGCTGCCTTTCTTGATTTCAAATGGCGCAATTTCACCACGCAAACGCTCTGGCACTAAATCCAGATTAAATTCACCCGCATGAATATGAAATAAGTTATTTTCAAAGAAAATACCTAGAATTTCTTCGACGCTATATTCCAGTGCACGTAACAAAATCGTTGCCGGTAATTTACGACGACGATCGATACGGACATAAACGCAATCTTTAGGATCGAATTCAAAATCCAGCCACGAACCACGGTAAGGAATCACGCGCGCCGAAAATAACAGCTTGCCAGATGAATGGGTTTTACCACGATCATGCTCAAAAAATACGCCCGGCGAGCGATGCAACTGCGACACAATGACGCGCTCAGTCCCATTGATGACAAATGTACCGTGCTCAGTCATCAAAGGCATTTCGCCCATATAAACTTCTTGCTCACGCACATCTTTCACAACACGCGTATCGCCTGATGCTTCACGATCATAATGCACTAACCGCACTTGTACGCGCAGCGATGCACCATAAGTCAAACCGCGCATGCGACATTCACGCACGTCAAATACCGGCTCGCCTAAACGATAACCAACATATTCCAATACGGAATGCCCAGAAAAACTGGTGATGGGAAAAACTGAGCCAAACGCAGCATGCAAACCAGCATTTTCACGCGCCGTCATTGGTATGTCAGCTTGTAAGAAAGCACGGTAAGATTCCATCTGCAATTGCAATAATGGCGGGGCTTCTATTGCCCCGGAGTGCTTACCAAAATCCTTGCGTATGCGTTTCTTTTCAGTATAAGAATAGACTGAACCCATGTAAGGACCCCCTGCGGCAGTGATATATCGTTATTCAACTATTCAGGTGCTCCGTAGAAACAGCCGTCTAAAGCTATATTCTAAAAAAAGAATAACGATATATCACACAAAATAAATAAGAATCAGCGCCGGCAGTATTCGCCACCGACACTGACACGTTTGACTTACTTCACTTCGACCGTTGCGCCGGCATCTTCTAACTGCTTCTTAATATCAGCAGCAGTTGCCTTATCCACACCTTCTTTAATAATCGCTGGAGAAGATTCAGCTAAATCTTTAGCTTCTTTCAAACCCAAGCTGGTGATGGTGCGAATTGCCTTAATAACATTGATCTTGTTCTCACCGGTTTTGGTCATGACGACATTGAATTCAGTCTGCTCTTCCACCGCAGCAGCATCAGCAGCAGGCGCCGCAATAGCCACGGCAGCAGCCGCTGACACACCGAACTTATCTTCCATCGACTTGATCAAGTCAACCACATCCATTACGCTCATCGCAGAAATAGCCTGCAAAATTTCTTCTCTACCGACAGTAGCTGTCATAATACATACTCCACAAAAATCTATATAAACAGAATAAATTAACTCGCTTCTTTTTGATCGCGAATGGCTGCGATCGTCCGCACCAATTTAGCATGCGGCTCAGCCATGGTACGCACCAATTTGGTGATCGGCGCTAACATCACCGACATCAATTGAGCAATCGCTTCATCACGCGTTGGCAAAGAAGCCAAACGATCAAGATCAGCTGCCGCCAATAATTTGCCGTCAATCGACAAGGCTTTGACTTCAAGCTTTTCCCATTTCTTGGCATACTCTTTGAAAACACGTGCTGCCGCACCAGGTTCATCTCCTGCAAATGCCAACACCAGCGGCCCAACTAACGCTTTATCCATACAGGCAAAAGACGTACCCTCAAAAGCACGACGCGCCAGTGTATTGCGAACAACCCGCATAGTAACACCCGCTTCACGCACCTTGGAACGCAATTCTGTCAACTGGGTAACTGTCAGTCCACTATATTGTGCTGCAACCACAGAAGTTGAGCGTTGGGCGACTGCCGCGACTTCAGCGACGACCGATTTTTTCCCATCTAATCTCAACACGTTGTAGTACCTCCAATAACATTGTCTACTTGACCAATGGTTTACCTTGGCTGGCACGCATCCTCAGGGTTGCTAACAATCCCTCGGATACGCACCTTACCGTCTGCGCAGACCGTCATCATTCCCCTAAGGCAACACGACAATTAAGCTTTCGCATCTGCGGTCTTTGACGGGTAGTCACATACAGATTGTCCGGAACTCTGTCGTGAGGTACCCACACAAAGTCTTGCACAACCCTCAGCGCTGAGCGCTGAGCATTGATTAAACTGATACGCTTGAAACATCAACCTGTAAACCGGGCCCCATCGTACTGGATACGGTCACACGTTTAAAATACACCCCTTTCGCAGAAGCGGGCTTGCCTTTCTTTAAAGCACTCAGAACAGATTCAATATTTTGCACAATATCCGCTATTTCAAAATCCAGCTTACCCACCGGGCAATGCACCACACCGGCTTTGTCAGTACGGTAACGCACTTGACCTGCCTTAGCATTGGCAATCGCGCCGGCTAAGTCATTCGTCACGGTACCATCTTTTGGATTTGGCATGAGACCACGCGGGCCGAGCACTTGACCTAACTGACCCACGATACGCATAGCATCTGGGGTGGCAATGGCAACATCAAAACCGGTTTCACCCGCTTTGATTTTTTCAGCTAAATCTTCCAAACCCACTATGTCAGCACCCGCTTTTTGCGCGGCATCGACATGAGACGCGGTGGTGAAGACAGCAACACGAACCGTTCGACCGGTACCTTTAGGCAACACTACAGAACCACGCACTGCCTGGTCTGTTTTACGCGCATCAATCCCTAAGTTAACCGCTATATCAATGCTTTCACGAAACTTAGCCGCTGGCATTTCTTTTAATAATGCCAATGCATCACTCAACGCATAACTTTTGCCTGGCATCGCTTTAGCATTAATCGCTTTTCTTTTCTTGGAAATAACAGCCATGATTAAACACCCCCTTCAACATCAATGCCCATACTGCGCGCACTCCCCGCAATCGAACGCATCGCAGCCTCAAGACTCGCTGCATTGAGATCTGGCATCTTGGCTTTAGCAATTTCTTCCACCTGTTTCTTAGTCAGTTTACCCACCTTATTGGTATTAGGCGTCGCACTGCCACTGGTGATACCGACAGCTTCTTTAATTAAATGAGAAGCAGGCGGTGTTTTAATGATAAAAGTAAAGCTTCTATCTTCAAAAACGGTGATTTCAACTGGCAAAGGCTTACCAGCGCGATCCGGCGTCTGTGTCTGCGCATTGAACGCTTTGCAGAATTCCATAATATTAACACCATGCTGACCCAATGCAGGGCCGACCGGCGGACTTGGATTCGCTGCAGCGCCCTTCACTTGCAGCTTGATCATTGCTTTAACTTTCTTTGCCATTTGGCACCTCTTAATAATGGGTACAAACGCTTTTCAGCTCCCCTACCTCTGACATCATTGCGCGCCCCGCGATTTTTACGCGGCGCAGCAATCCAGCGCTAACCTTTTTCGACTTGGTCGAATTGCAATTCGACCGGCGTGGATCTTCCGAAAATCAACACAGCCACACGCAAGCGGCTCTTTTCGTAATTCACTTCTTCTACTACGCCATTAAAGTCAGCAAACGGGCCTTCAATAACACGCACCACTTCGCCCGCCTCAAAAAGTACTTTTGGTTTTGGTTTTTCACTGCTATCTTGCATACGCCGCAAGATGGTATCCGCTTCTTTCTGCGTAATAGGCGCAGGCTTATCACTCGTGCCGCCAATAAACCCCAACACTTTTGGCGTAGAGCGCACCAAGTGCCAAGTTTCTTCATCCATTTCCATTTCCACGAGCACATAGCCAGGAAAAAATTTACGCTCACTCTTCCGCTTTTGGCCGCCGCGCAATTCAACAACTTCTTCTGTCGGCACCAAAATTTCACCAAAACGCTCTACCAAATTCGCACGCTGAATACGCTCAAGAATAGCCTTCATTACTTGACTTTCAAAACCCGAATACGCGTGCACCACATACCAGCGTTTCTTTTTTTTGATTTCTTCAGTCACAGTTTGAATCCCCAAAAAATTAAGCCGTTACTACAAAAAAATAGCGCCGGCAATCTAAATCAAGAAGCGTACAATTACAATCAACTACGCTGCCCGGTTAGCCACCCCATTAACCATAGCAATACGCTATCCAATCCCCACAAAAACACTGCGAGCACCAACACAACTACCGCCACAGATAATGTGATCTGCAGCGTTTCTTGGCGTGTTGGCCAAACGACTTTACGTAATTCAATACGCGCTTCGCGCATAAAACCAAAAAAAGCACGCCCTTGCGAAGTAATAGCCGCAATTGCTATTATTACACTTAACAAAAACAACCAGCCGACAAGGCGCAACGGCCAAGCCAGCGTAATATAATAATGATCAGCGACCACCCCGCCCACCAATAGAGCGGCAACCAGCGCCCACTTTAACAACTCACCCCAATTGCGCTGCGTTTCCACTTTGGCTGTCATCTCTCTGTAATATCCTGATAACGAATTCTGGCAGGTCAGGAGGGTCTCGAACCCCCAACCTGCGGTTTTGGAGACCGCCGCTCTGCCAATTGAGCTACTGACCTAATCTTTCAGCTGGAGCCCATAACCGGATTTGAACCGGTGACCTCTTCCTTACCAAGGAAGTGCTCTACCGACTGAGCTAT
>VFKI01000021.1 GCA_009885665.1 Gammaproteobacteria bacterium | reverse complement strand
CATCTGTCGGCGCAACAGTCGGCGATAATGTCGGCGCATCTGTCGGCGCATCTGTTGGTGCATCTGTCGGCGCAACAGTCGGCGCAACAGTCGGCGATAATGTCGGTGCATCTGTTGGTGCATTCGTTGCGACATTTGTCGGCGCATCTGTCGGCGCATCTGTCGGCGCAAATGTTGGCGCATCAGTTACAATGACACTCGGCGCAGCTGTGGACACGCTAGTGGGTGTGCTCGTTGACAATTCCGTTGTATTAGCAGAAAAATCTGCATAAGTGACCACTGTCTTGCCATATAATGTAGTTGGCGCGTCACAGCGTAGCGTGTCCCAAAATTCAGACCAAGTCACCGCGTTCCACGCAGCTTTAAAACAATCCCCGTAAGATTGTGCAGCAAAACTCACTGTAGAAGTAATATTATATGTTTGATTAAAGTCTGTGACATTTCCGAGCAGATTTGCGTTAATACCCATCATGGCATTAAACAAATCTTTTAGCGGTGAAGCTTGTAAGGATTGCACGCTATCATTCAAAAAATAAAATTGCGCGGCATCGCCAGTTAAATTTATGCCTTCAGGTATATCAATTGTCACGTTGGCAGGATAAAGACCTTTTGTTCCCGCATCATAAGATTTAAAAAGTTGATACAACTGCTCTTGCACATTCATCGATTGCGCGTCGGCAGCACCGGCTACAGAGGATAACTGTGCATCGTCATGCTGAGAAAGATCTTTTTTTATTTTATTTAACTGTTTATAGCTGGGCGGATTGCTTTTCCCTGCTAAACCGACGACAGCAGCAATAGCAAGCAATGCCAACAGACTTAATCCGGCTATTTTTTTCTTTTTATGCCGTTCAAATGCATAGTGAATTGCTGAAGAAAAAGCACCGCCAACTCTCGCAGCCCAACTCGCCTGCAGCAATACCTGAGGATCCGCATCCTCTCTTTCTAATTGAGGTGGCATATCCGACGGCTGGGGATTTACCGGAACATCACCTTCAACGGCCGCCTGATCAAATGATATTTCCGCACTTCGCGCATGCAACGATCCACTGTTGAGCATCTCACTTTTACTTTCTTTTAAAACAAATTGCCCGCCCACAAAGAAATAGTTGCCGCCTATGCTTTTGTTATCATCACTTTCGCTGCTTTCGATTTTTTCATCCACCGACTGTGGCATCACACCAGAAAGGCCCCGACTATGCAAAGGCGGCGACGCCAACGGGGCGGGGAGAGACACATCCGTACCTGACAAACTTGTTTTTATCGCTTTAGAAGTTGTCTTTACCACATCAATTGCCGCACTGATAAAATCTGTCGCTGATTTACGTAAATTAAGCGTTTTTGGCTTTGCAACATTGTTACTTCCTATAAGCGGATCTGCCGCATTTTTGCGGATAGGCTTCTCCCCTTCATCCGGCAATAATACATCATCACTTTTTTGCTCGCCCAATTGCGACTCAGAAACGGTTGAACGCCTAAGATCAACGACTGAACCCTCATCCGCAGCATGCTCAGCAATACGTGCATTTTCTTTTTCATCCACTTTTTCATCAATTTTTCCATCAAAATTAAATACCGATTTTATCGGCTGACTTTTGGTGACCCTTTCAACACGAAGCTGGGCATTCGCCTCCGTCGTTTGATAAGGCGCCCAAACGCTGCTTTGCGCAGGCTGAATGTGCGCACTTTCGGAGGCAGTCAATCGTTTTGTCCCAAATGATAGGGGTGGCCGCTCGGCGGCGTCAGGCTGCGCAATTATCGCAAGATCCCCCACATTTTCATCGTCGTCTGGTAAATTTAGCGGGCTGACAAAAGGCGCCGGCGGTGATGCAGAAATCGATACTTTTAATTGCTTTTCTATCCTTAGTCTTGCGCAAAACTCATCCCAAGTATGCTCTTTTTCAAAGCGATGCGCACGCTGTGTCAGCGATTCACTTTTTTCGCTCACTGGCACAATTGCATCAAGTTTTCGCTGCTCACGTCTTACACGATGCACCGTTCGCTTACCACTTTTATTTTCAAGATCAATATGCTCAAGCGGTATGATATCTTCTTCAGACGTCACGTGTTTTCTAAAAAATAGTTGAATTTTAGCTGGATCCGTTTCTTTTATAATATCCGGATCAGGTTCGCCATCCCAGCCAAACGGATAAATAACGCGTACTTTTTTTAGCTGCTCCGCAGAAAGTGGCTTAGACAACGGCGCAACATAAAGACTGAGATCGACATCCTCTTTTTTTTCATCTGAGCCATCCTCATAAGGCGTATCCTGCGTTTTCTGCAATCCCGCAATATAATCAATTTCCAATCTATAAAGCGGCTTCCCCTCTGTTAAGAATACAATCCACGCTAATTTTTTTTTATTATCTTGATATAAGAGTACATTTTTATATACAGGGATCATGCGAATTCATCTCCATTTGCGCTTCTTGTTAAAATTAACGCAGCGCTTGACGCGCTGTAATCATCAATTGCGCCAATGCAACTGCCGCGTCGCGTAAAGTTTGTACTGTAAAATCTTAGACCAGCCAGGTTAAGGAAGTCTTAAAATATAAAGCACCATGATCCTTTTTCAGTCAGTCGCTGGACATTTTCTGTCATACCGGTAAAATCTACCGCAACTTTCATTATTTCATTCTTTGCGAGCACGCATGTCCACGCCTAATATTATTTGCGTTATCCCCAGCCGCATTGCTTCCACGCGTCTACCGCGCAAACCCTTATTGCCCATCAACGGTAAACCCATGGTGCAATGCGTTTATGAAAATGCCACGCGGTGTCAATTATTTTCAGAAATCATTGTCGCGACAGACAGCGAAGAGATCGCCGCAGTGATTCATGCCGCGGGCGGGCAGACACGCATGACTGATCCAAACTTACCCACCGGCTCTGATCGTGTTGCTGCCGTGGTACGTGACATGCCGCACGTCGATATTGTCGTTAGCCTGCAAGGTGATGAACCGTTCGTCACGCCCCCTATGTTGGAACAATTGGTCGCGCCCTGGCTGAATGGCGAAACGCTCGAAATGGCAACATTAGCTCACCCGTTGGAACGTGCCACGCATTACACTTCACCTAATGCAGTGAAAGTGATCACAGATCAACACGGTTATGCCTTATATTTTTCGCGAGCGCCCATCCCTTATTTTCGCGCCGAAGCGGGCATCACTGTGCCGGTGTATCACCATATGGGATTATATGCTTATCAACGTGACTTCTTATTGCGTTACACTGCGCTGCCACAAACGCCGTTGGAAAAAACAGAATTATTGGAACAATTACGCGCCCTCGAACATGGTTACCGCATCCGCGTGTCAGTCACTGAAGACCATACGCTAGAAATCAATACACCAGAAGAATATGCGGCGGCGCAAACATTTATGACCGCAATGTAAAGCGTCGCGCATCAGGCGTCATTATTGAGGTCGACGACACTTTAGGATAATATGGAGTCAACTACCATATTATCCTAAGACACTTATGCAGCATTTACAGCGCACACTAGCAGCCACAATCAAACAAGTTGCCGCTCACTTTCCGGCACTCCTACTCACCGGACCACGTCAAGTCGGCAAAAGCACACTATTAGTCGATTGCGCAAAGCATGGGCGCACAAGTGTTTCGCTCGATGACCTTGAACAACGCGCACTGGCGCAAACGGATCCTGCTTTATTTTTACAAGCGCATCCGCCGCCGGTCATTATCGACGAGGTACAATATGCACCACAGTTGTTCAGTGCTATCAAAATAGCGATAGATAAAGAAAAGCGTCCCGGCATGTTTTGGTTAACCGGGTCGCAAAAATTTCATTTGATGGCAGGCGTATCAGAAACTTTAGCGGGTCGGATCGCGATTCTTGATTTACTGGGTTTATCACAAGCAGAAATCTACCGCCGCGCCGACAGTGCGCAGCCTTTTTTGCCAACAACTCAATGGCTCGCAACAGCAAGAGTACGCGCGAACACACCTATGCAGCTCATGGACATATACCGTTGCATTTGGCGCGGATCATTCCCGCACATGGTTTTAGGTGAGCTGGGCATGCGCGATATTTTTTATCGCTCTTATGTACAAACGTATATTGAACGTGATGTGCGATCATTAGCCAAAATTGGTAGCGAAATAGATTTTGCACGTTTTCTGCGCGTTGCCGCAGCACGTACGGGGCAACTCATCAATTATACTGATATGGCGCGCGACATTGGCATCGATCAAAAAACCATTAAAGCCTGGCTATCCATTCTTGAAACATCTGGGCTCATTTATTTATTACAACCTTGGCATGGCAACGTTACTAAGCGCATGGTAAAAACGCCAAAATTATACTTTTTGGATACAGGATTATGTGCGTGGTTAACGCAATGGTCAACGCCTGAAACATTAGAAGCAGGCGCGATGTCGGGCGCAATATTGGAAACTTGGCTGTTTACCGAAATCTTAAAAAGTTGGTGGCATAAGGGGCTCACGCCACGCTTTTATTTTTACCGGGATAACAACCAGAAAGAAATTGATTTATTAATCGAACAAGACGGCTTGCTATATCCGATTGAATTCAAAAAAAGTGCTAACCCCAGCATCAATGCTGCCAATCATTTTACCCTATTAGAACGCTTAGGACAGGCAGTTGGGCCCGGCGCAGTGATTTGTTTAAAAGAAACCGATGTCCCCTTGTCGCGCGGCGTGATGGCGATTCCCGCGGGTTATTTATAATAGACCGGCATTCCAAGGATCTGTATTTTTTGTATAAATCGAGGCAAAAATGTGTTTTAAAGCGCAGTTTACACGCAAGTAAATGAGCATTTAAAACGTATTTTTAACGGAGAGTTATCAAAAAAGACGGATCCTGGGAATGTCGGAATAGAGATGCGATAGCGCTGAATACGATGGCAATTAAAAAATAAATAATGTTATAGTGTAAGGCATACACGCATTGACGGAGGCACAACAATGAGCACCGCGACCCAAAGCCACACTCGAACGACATCATGCACCACCGCCATCACTGAAGGTTTAAAACATTTATTAGCCAACACCTACACCCTCTACCTCAAAACACAAAATTTTCATTGGAATGTTACCGGCCCACACTTTCATTCATTGCACGGCATGTTTGAAGAACAATATACCGAATTGCAGGCTGCCGTCGATGAAATTGCCGAACGCATTCGTGCCTTGGGTTGTTTCGCGCCCGGCAGTTTCAGAGAATTCAACACATTGGCGACATTGCATGATGCCTCTGGTACGCCGCGCGATATGGAGATGGTCAAGCAATTATTGAAAGATCATGAAGTCGTCATTGAACAATTAATCGCGCTGATGCCCACTGTGCAAAGCTTGCAAGATGAAGCCACGCAAGATTTATTAATCCGCCGCACTGAAACGCATCAAAAAACCGCGTGGATGCTACGCAGCACATGCGGAGAATAAAGAACGATGCGCGCCATTGACCGTATGTTGCTGCCGGACGAACAAATCATTTTTCGTACCGGCAAACATCTGATTATTTTCCTCACGCCAATTATGTGGCTCGCCATCACCATTGCCATCAAAGTCACATACACCGCCTCTCCCAGCATCAACCAATACTTCCCCCGTCTACCGCAATTTCTCGTTTTGATTCCACTCCTGCTGGCGCTGTGGACGGGCGCGGCGCAAGCCTTGCTCTATCTCAGCTCAGAATATGCCGTCACCAATAAACGCGTTTTGATGCGTGAAGGCATTTTATTGCGCCGCATCAGCGAATTACGCTTAGCGACTGTTTCCAATATGCGCGTCAACCAAAGCCTGGCAGGACAGTTATTGGGCTACGCCACGCTCATCATCAGCCCGTTTGGTAACGAGGAAGATGTATTTACCGAAATAGCCCAACCATTTGAATTTCAGCGCGCGACACAGACACAATTGGATAAAGTGACGCGGTAGGTAACAGCGCAGGTGGCGCCAGATTTTGCAGAACGATTGCCGCAGTCGCCGACATTTACCAAGCCGGCACCGCCTGACCTGCAAACAATTTTTGCGCCGCAGCGACGACTGCAGGCGCATGGCACGCATCGACCAATTGTTGCATACGCGGATCATGCGCTTCATTTTCACGGATCACAATAATATTGGCATAGGGCGAATGCGCATTTTCGCGAAATAATGCATCTTTATCCGGGTACAAACCCGCCGCCACTGCATAATTGGTATTAATCACCGCCAGCCCCACATCCGGCAAACTACGTGTCAATTGCGCGGCATCTAAGGCAATAAATTTAAGTTGATCCGGATTACTGGCAACATCTGCGGGTGTAGCATACAATCCCGCATGAGCACGCAATTTCAATAACCCCGCTTGTTGCAACAATAATAATGCGCGACCTTCATTGCTGGGATCGTTGGGAATCGCAACAGTCGTACCATCGGGTAGATTCGTCAACATATGGCTTTTGCCAGGATAAACACCCATTGGATAAATAAAGGTTTTGCCAATTGCCATTAATTTATAATGACGATCGCGAATTTGACTCTCCAACCAAGGTTGATGCTGAAATAAATTGGCGTCTATGCTACCGTCATTTAACGCCGCATTCGGTTGAATATAATCAGAGAATGGCACTATTTGAATCTGCAAATGGTATTTTTCTTGCGCCACTTTGGCCGCCACTTCCATCAATTGCGTTTCCGGCCCATCAATCGTACCGACACGCAACACATGCGCACTCGGTTGACGCGAGCAAGCAAACATCACAACACTACACGTTATCAATAATAGAAAAAGAATTTTTTTCATGCGACTCTACCCCGCGTTATAAAAAAATCGCCGGCCCATTGCGTGAGCTGCACGAGCGCTACCATAATGACAATAGTCGCCAATAACATTGGCACATCAAAACGCTGATAACCATAGCGAATGGCTAAATCACCTAGCCCCCCTCCGCCAATCGCGCCCGCCATGGCAGAATAACCCACTAAATTAATCAGTGTCAGCGTCAAACCCTGCACCAACGCCGGGCGCGCTTCGGCCAATAATACTTTAGCGACAATATGCACATGACGCGCACCCATCGATTTGGCCGCTTCAACCAAGCCTGGATTGACGGCTAATAATGCATTTTCTGCTACGCGCGCAAAAAAGGGAATCGCGCACAATGACAAAGGTACAATGGCTGCTATCGTACCAATTGACGTACCCGTCAACAATCGTGTCAATGGAATGACTGCCATCATCAAAATAACAAAGGGAATTGAACGCGTGATATTGACTATCCAAGTCAATAGACGCCACACCAGCGGTTGCGCCAATAAATGATGCGGCCGCGTAGCATATAATAAAACACCTAAGGGTAAACCCACCACCGCCGTTACCCCACCTGCCGCAATCACCATCAGCAAGGTTTCCCCTGTGGCTTGCAACAATAAACCGATCATCAATTTTCCTTAGAAATGAATATAACTATTCAGATGGCTACTCGGGCAAATAGCTCGCCGGCGTCACGCCACTTAAGGGGGAGAATCGCGATTCTCCCCCT
>VFKI01000173.1 GCA_009885665.1 Gammaproteobacteria bacterium | reverse complement strand
CCCCATCGCAGCCTTACCCTATTTTATGTAGGGGATACAAAATATAGCATTACAGCTTAGACCCGACAGCTTGCGGCCGCAAGGTTTAAACCACCGCTGAGACTAAGCCTTTCTTCCCAGCCGCATCAGGCAGTGTGACATTTAATTCCAAAATAGAACAGCCATCTTTGCGATCAAGGTCAATGCGAATCGCATCACGATCAATCGGAACGTATTTAGCAATGACATCTAATAAATCCTGCTGCAATTTTTCCAAATAATCAGGTCGATCCGATTTATTACGTTCATGCGCAATAATAATTTGCAAACGTTCCTTGGCAACCGCGGCGGTTTTTGGCGGGCCCTGCAGATAATGTAAGATTTTGTTGACGCCTTGCTGCAAACTGCTACGAAGGTTCATACCGCAACCTCCTTTGCTTTTAGGCCAAATAAACGCTTTATCCAATGCGGCTTTTCTGTCATAAAACGATGCGCAACAGACTCACCACAAAAGCGCGCCACGGCATCCGCATAGGCTTGCCCCGCATCACTTTCCTTATCCAAAATCACCGGTTCGCCCGAATTGGATGCCCGCAATACCGCCGTGGACTCAGGAATAACGCCCAACAAAGGAATAGCCAGAATTTCATTAACATCCGGCACGGATAACATGTCACCATTGGCAACACGCGCTGGCGAATAACGCGTTAATAATAAATGTTCTTTCAACGGCTCACGGCCTTGTTCCGCGCGACGCGTTTTGCTGGACAGTAAACCCAACATACGGTCAGAATCGCGCACCGATGACACTTCTGGATTAGTGACCACAATCGCATGATCCGCAAAATACATGGCTAATTGCGCGCCACGCTCAATCCCCGCGGGGGAATCGCAAACAATATAGTCAAATGTCTTGGATAATTCATCCAATACTTCGCCTACACCTTCTTGCGTCAATGCATCTTTATCACGCGTTTGTGACGCCGGTAAAATATACAGCTCACGATGATGACGATCACGAATCAAGGCTTGATTCAGTGTCGCCTCCTTACGGATGACATTCACAAAATCATACACCACGCGCCGCTCACATCCCATAATGAGATCGAGATTACGCAAACCAATATCAAAATCAACGACCGCGGTTTTATGCCCGCGCGCTGCCAAACCCACTGCAAACGAAGCACTGGTGGTGGTTTTACCCACGCCACCCTTGCCAGATGTGACGACAATAATTTCTGCCACTTTTTGATCCCTCATACTTTATAAGAAAAAGGATGTATCTACTACAAAACACAGGGGCGGCGAAAGGAAATGCACCCCTAGTATATGTATAAGGATACATAATGACCTAACGTAAAACGTAACTGTTCAGGTACCTTAGGCGAACGGCCATCTTTGGCCAATCTTTTGTGAAAAATTGCTTCAAAATGCTCACATACTT
>VFKI01000007.1 GCA_009885665.1 Gammaproteobacteria bacterium | reverse complement strand
TCTGCTGCGTACTTCTGTTCTTCTACCCTATCTTTTGTAGTAGATACTTTTTTACCTTAACAGAGAGATTGTTTCACAGACTCGCCCACGCCCTGCCGCCTTCTTGCCGCCAGATTATTCCATCAACGCCAAAAATGGCGCCCAATTTTGTTTGACGGAACACCCTCACTTTACTCTTCCACCACCCGCCGCACTTCCAACAAATGCACGCGACGACTATCACTTTGTGACACTTTAAATTGATAGTCGTTAATTTGGACTGATTCGCCACGGTGCGGTAAATGGCCTAATGCTTGTAACACCAAGCCACCCATGGTATCAAATTCTGTATCGCTAAAATTCGTGTTGAAACGCGCATTAAAATCAACAATAGGGGTTTTCGCCTTGACAATATAAACATTTTTTTCACGTTCACGAATGGCATCTTCTTCGGCAATATCATATTCATCCGCAATTTCACCGACGATTTCTTCCAATACATCTTCAATTGTCACCAATCCGGCAACTTGGCCATATTCATCTATCACAACAGCAAGATGATTGCGATTGACGCGAAACTCACGTAACAAAATATCCAACCGTTTACTTTGCGGTACAAACACTGTCGCGCGCAACACATCTTCCATGCGAAAAGGCGGCGCATCTGCCACGCTATATGCCAATAAATCTTTCGCTAATAAAATGCCGATGACCGTTTGCTCCTGCATGATTGGGAAACGCGAATGCCCCGACTCAATCACCGTCGGTAAAATCGTTGCCAGCGTCGCACTTTTATCAATGCCGATCATTTGTGCGCGCGGCACCATCACATCACGCACCTGATGATCGGATACTTGTAATACGCGCTCAATCATCCCCAAGACGTCCTTACTGAGAATGTCGCGCTCGGCTGCATCACGTAACACCGTTAATAATTGTTCCCGATTTTTGGGTTCACGCGCCAAAAAATCACCCAACCATTCCAGCCAAGATGTCGTATGCGGTGTCGTTTTATCTATATCGCCACTTTCACTATGATTCATTTTTCATCTCCTGATAAGGATCAGCAAAACCGAGGCCGGCTAACAGCGCCGCTTCTTCGCCTTCCATAATTTCTGCCTCAGCTACTTCAACATGATCATATCCCAGCAAATGTAACACACCATGCACCACCATATGCGCCCAATGCGCGTCCAGTGATTTTCCTTGCGCGAAAGCTTCTGCTACGACGACTTCGGCGCAAATAATAATATCGCCAACCAAGGGCACTTCTTCTAATGGAAAAGATAATACATTGGTCGCGCCGGGTTTGTTACGCCAAGTTTGATTTAACGCGGCCATTTCTTCGCAACCAACAATACGAATGGTAATTTCGGCCGCATCTACACGGCCATGCAATACTGCACGCGCCCATTGACGTATGCGTTGCGTCGTCGGCAAAGACGGATGTTTTATAACGCGCTGAACAATGATTTCATACATAAGAAATTATGATACCACCTCACCTCGCAAAGAGTTCGGCAAACGCGCGGTAATTTTAACGTTGACCATATCCCCCGCGCGCGCATTGCCACCTGCAAAATTGACAATACGATTATTTTCAGTGCGCCCCGACAATTCAGTGAGACGCTTTTTTGAAGCGCCCGTTACCAATACGGGTTGTATCGTGCCTATCATTTTTTCACTGATCGCTGTTGCATGCTGCAAAATGCGATGCTGCAATATCGCAAGACGCTGCTTTTTAGTTTCCAGTGTTACATCATCCGGCAACTGCGCCGCCGGCGTGCCGGGACGTGGACTATAAATAAAGCTAAATGACGTATCAAACCCGATTGCTTGGATCAAATCCATCGTCGCCATAAAATCTTCTTCGGTTTCACCCGGGAAACCAATGATAAAATCTGACGAAATACTGATATCAGGTCGCACACGACGCAAGCGCCGAATTTTGGATTTATATTCCAACGCAGTGTAGCCGCGTTTCATTAATCCTAAAATACGATCTGAACCACTTTGTACCGGCAAATGTAAATGATCGACGAGCTTAGGTACATCCGCAAAGGCATCAATTAAGCTGCCAGAAAATGCGAGTGGATGCGAGGTGGTAAAACGAATGCGTGCGATAGGATCAATTGCGGCAACGTAACGGATGAGCTCTGCTAAATCCGCCGTACCCCCTTCATGGCGCGAACCACGATAATCATTGACATTCTGGCCAAGCAAATTGACTTCACGCACACCTTGCTCTGCCAAGCTGGCAACTTCCGCCAATACATCATCTAACGGTCGGCTGATTTCTTCACCGCGGGTATAAGGGACAACACAAAAGCTGCAATATTTACTGCACCCTTCCATGATCGATACAAATGCGCTCACGCCATCAGCACGCGGCGCCGGCAAATTATCAAATTTTTCGATTTCAGGGAAACTGATATCCACAACAGCGCGCCGTTTTGTCACCACTTCTGTCAGCATATCGCCCAAGCGATGCAGCGTTTGTGGGCCAAACACCATGTCTACATAAGAAGCGCGCTTTAAAATCACTTCGCCTTCTTGACTCGCCACACAGCCACCCACCCCTATCACCCTCTCGGGGCGCGCGGCTTTCAAGGCACGCCAGCGGCCGAGTTCCGAAAATGTTTTTTCTTGCGCTTTTTCACGTACGGAGCACGTGTTAAGCAACAATACATCGGCTTCTTCGGGCACCATCACACGCACTAAACCATGCGACGCCTTTAATACATCGGCCATTTTGCCAGAATCATATTCATTCATCTGGCAGCCGTAGGTTTGGATATAGAGCGTTTTCACAATAGAATTCTCGAAAATGAAGCGCAAATGATAGCCGATTGTCGCTAAAAACGCCATGCCAGATTGTACGTATATAACGATACCCGCTAAAATACACCTCATGACTCAGACACTTAATGAACGCGTCCACGCCCTTGGCCTTGACCATATCCAACGCCATATCTTTTTATGTTGCGACCAAAGCAAGCCTAAATGCTGCGATCTCGCCACAGGATTAGCCGCATGGCATTATCTCAAGCAGCGTCTTGATGAACTGGGGCTTACGACGCTCGCCCACAAAGGTCACCCGCCCGGCCCTATTTATCGTAGCAAAGCAAATTGCCTACGCATCTGCCTGCAAGGCCCCATTGCCGTCGTCTATCCCGAGGGCACCTGGTATCAC
>VFKI01000025.1 GCA_009885665.1 Gammaproteobacteria bacterium | reverse complement strand
TTTTTCCAGCATTCCAAGGATCTGTATTTTTTGTATAAATCGAGGCAAAAATGCGTTTTAAAGCGCAGTTTACACGCAAGTAAATGAGCATTTAAAACGCATTTTTAACAAAGAGTTATCAAAAAAGACGGATCCTTGGAATGTCGGATCTATTACAAAAGATAGGGCAGAAGAACTGAGCCCGCGGCAAACTGCATAAGATGAGCGTCATGAGGGGAGAGCTGCGCTTCGGACCGAAGGACACCCACCCCATCGCAGCCTTATACCCTATTTTATGTAGGAGATACAAAAAGTAAGACTATACTTTGTTCATCAATTTTATAAACCAAACGCAAGCCTTGCACCGATTCGCGATATAAGCCTGTCATACCATGAATTTTGGTGGCGCCCGGTGGACGCGGATTAATGGCCAGTGCGTCACACACGCGTAGCACGAGTTTGCGCTGCTTCACTGACAGCTTACGTGTCTGACGCGCCGCAGTAGGCGAAAATTGAACAGCATAAGGTGACGCATTCACGGCTCAAGTACCTATAGGTTTTCTAAGATATCACCACTGGCTTCACCAATCTTAGGCTTCTTCACGCATATGTTCCAATGAAACAGTGCCAATCGTGCGCGCTTCACGTAACGCATCGATCGCGTCTGCCAAATCATGCTCATCTTGCAAAGCCAGCAAACGCCTGAAATCATCCAACGGTACAATAGCCGCTATTTCACGGCCACGTCGCGTTAAAATGATGCGCTCCTTGTCATGCGTCACACGCGTGAGCAAATCAGCGAACTGCTCACGCGCATCGTTAGTATTGACGTGATGCGTACTCATCAATCTCGTCCCTTAAAGCTTAAGCGACCGAACCTTCAGTTTCCATTGCGGCCGTATATTTACCGGTTGCTGCAAGGCTATTCAATTTTGCGCGGCGATAAAAAGCTTTTTGCGCGGCAGCAACATTTTCTGTTTTGCCCAGCCACGTTTTCATCGCATCATCTTGCAACGCACGCGCATAGGAATAACTTAAATTCCATGGCAACGCAACACCCAACGTGTGCATCGCATTTAAATGCGCAGTGGCTTCTTCTGGCGTTTGACCGCCCGATAAAAAGTTAATGGTCGACACAGCCGCTGGCACGGTGCGGCGCAAAATCGTTACCGTAGCGCGTGCAACCGCTTCCACATTCGCGCGCGGGCTGGCACTTTTGCCGCTGATGACCATGGCAGGTTTTAGAATAATGTGTTCCAGCACAACTTTATGTCGGTGCAAGGCATGAAATAGCGCGTGCAATACATTTTCACTGGCAATCGCACATTGTTCCAAGCTATGACTGCCCTCCAGTAAGACTTCAGGTTCAACGATAGGCACAATGCCATTTTGTTGACACAACGCAGCATAGTGCGCGAGCATTCCTGCATTTGCTTTTATAGCAAGCGGCGTCGGCAGAATGTCCGATACAGTATAAACTGCACGCCATTTAGCAAAGCGCGCGCCTTTTTCATAATACGCGGCAAGACGTTCGCCCAATTTATCCAAGCCCTGCGTAACTTGCTCCTCTTTGGTATTGGGTAAATTAACCAAACCAAGATCGACCTTAATACCCGGCAAAATCCCCAGCTGCGTTAATTTTTGTGGGAATGGCGTATTATCAAGCGCGTTTTGATGCAAGGTTTCATCATACAAAATAACGCCGGCAATAAATTGGCTGATATTGGGCGTCGTGATCAACAGATCGCGCCAGCGACGACGCGTGTCTTCGGTGCAAGGGATATTCAGTGCCCCAAAACGCTTGGTGACAGTGGCAGAGCTTTCATCAGCGGCAAGTATGCCTTTGCCCGCAGTGGCAATATGGGTAATAGTGCGTTGTAATTCAGCAGTCAGACTCATGGGTCATCGATCCCTGTAAGATTGAAAAAAGAAGTGACGCAAAGCGTAACATATTTGCGGAAAAAAATCTTGCGGATATGTCGCCTATTTTCACGTTTGATCACATGCCCACTACAAAAAGATAGGGTAGAAGAACTAAAGCACGCAGCACACTGCGTTGCCTACACAGATTGATATACTGCAAAATCGACTGTTTCATCATGAAACGTCGCCAGGCTGGGGCGATGGCCCACGCTAATAATTGAACACCCCGGCACACGCGCCTTTAACAAATCATACAAATATTTTTCGTGCGCCAAATCTAACGCCGACGTCGCTTC
>VFKI01000089.1 GCA_009885665.1 Gammaproteobacteria bacterium | reverse complement strand
CATTCCGCACCTTTGTCTTTTTAGATAACGCTTCGTTAAAAATGCGTTTTTAATGCTCATTTACTTGCGTGTAAACTGCGCTTTAAAACCCATTTTTGCCTCGATTTATACAAAAAATACTTCGGTGCGGAATGCCGGCTTAATCACTGACAAGCGATCTGAAAAATAAAAAGTCTTTATTAATCAATATGTTATAAATTTTATGCGCGAAAAGTATTCGGCAGTTTGATGATTCTTAGGCTTCTGCGATAAAGATTCCGCTATAACTATTGCTATATTCTGCCAGCAGCTTATCATTCTCCACATGACATTAAGCCGCCACGACTATTTACGCGCCATGGGCATCGACACCTGGCAACTCAAAAACACTTCAGCCGCCATTCCAGACGACTGGGACGGCTTGCGCCGCGAAGTTGCCGCCTGCACCGCTTGTCCGCTGCATCACGGCCGCAGCCAAACCGTATTTGGTACAGGCAACCCACATGCGCGCTTAATGGTGATTGGTGAAGCGCCTGGCGCGCATGAAGACCGCCAAGGCGAACCCTTTGTCGGCGCCGCCGGTCAATTATTAGATGCCATGCTCGCCGCTATTCAGTTATCACGTCGCGATGTGTTTATCACCCATCTCTTAAAATGCCATCCGCCGGAAAATCACGCGCCACTGCCCGCTGAAATCGCCCAGTGCACGCCGTTTTTAGCGCGCCAAATTGCCCACGTCAAACCTGATTTATTACTCGCCGTTGGCCGTATTGCTGCGCATCATTTATTAAATACTCAAATGCCGCTGGACACTTTGCGCGAAAAAACCCATCATTATGGTGAAACGCGCATCCCCGTACGCGTCACTTATCATCCCGCCGAGCTATTACGCAACCCCGCAGATAAAGTGCACGCTTTTATGGATTTACAGCAAGTCTGGCGGCTACTATAGTAGCTCAGATAAATAAATTGGAATGGCTCACATTCAATCGCAGCACTGGCTTCGCCAATTTAAGGGTAAGCCGGGGGGAGAAACGCGATTCTCCCCCCGGAGCCCCCCATCGCGAAATGCCAAAAGATTTTTTTGAGAAGCTATACAGACCTAAGGAGAACTAAATCATGGAAACATTTCCACCATTACCCCCTAAATCTTATTTTGAAATTCGTAATGAAATTTGTTCTGGCGATATTTTACTGTGCTCTGGCACAGGGGCTTTTTCCACATTGATCCAGCGCGCGACGCACAGTGTCTGGAGCCATGTCGGATTTGTCATTCGCCTCGACGCAATCGAGCGCATTATGGTATTGGAAAGCGTAGAAAGCGTTGGCGTACGCACCGTCCCATTAAGCAGCTATGTCTTCGATTATAATGCCAGCGGCAAAGGCTATCCGGGCAAAATGATGATTGCTCGCCACAGCCAATTAAAAACGGATAATATTGCGCACCTTTCCAAATTTGCCACCAGCTTACTGGGCTATCCGTACGATCGAGAAGAAATCATTCGTATTGCCATGCGCATTGGCTTAGGCGATGTTGGACTGAATCTCCATGATAATGACCCCATCGATCCGCGTGCATTTATTTGCTCTGAATATGCTTATTTATGTTTGCAATCAGTGGGCGTCACGGTACCCTATGATAAAGAAGGGTTTATTGCACCCGCCGATTTTGCACGCTGCGCAGATATTAAACCCGTTGGTATTATCGACCCCAAAAATCTCAACCCAACGTTGGGTGCAAAACATACACCCGCTGTTGAAAGCATATAAAAAGGTAACAATTTCCATGAAAGCAAAATCAGAAAACATTCAAGCACCGCGCGGCATGCGTGATTTATTACCGTTAGAAATGGCATTACGTGAAGCCGTCACGGCAACCGTTTTAGCGGTTTATCATCGACATGGTTTTGCACGCATTGAAACGCCGGCCATGGAAAATTTAAGCTTCCTGGCGCGCGAAAGCGCTGGCGAAAATAGTAAATTAATTTTTCCTATCTTAAAACGTGGCGAAGCATTGAGCGAAGCGTTGACGCAGCAAAATATTGGCGCACTCGCTGATTTAGGCTTACGCTTTGATTTAACCGTGCCACTGGTACGCTACTATATTTCGCATCGCGCCAAACTGCCCAGTTTGTTTAAAGCCATTCAAGTCGGCCCCGTCTGGCGCGCCGAACGACCCCAGAAAGGTCGTTACCGTCAATTTCAACAATGCGATATCGACATGATTGGCACGACATCGGCTTTATGTGAAATCGAATTATTGCAAACCAGTGCCGCTGCACTGTGCGCATTAAATTTAAAAGATTTTATTATTCGCGTTAATGATCGGCGTTTATTAACCGCGCTAGCGGCGAGCTGCGGCTTCCCCGCTGAATTACATGACAAAATCTTCATTACCCTTGATAAACTCGATAAAATTGGTGTTGATGGCGTCCGTACAGAATTACATGCCTTGTTTGCCGATGCCCGCCCCACGGAAGTATTACTGGAAAAAATAGCTGCCGACAATGCTGTTGACTTACAACATTTTTGTGGCAGCCTAAAAGACCATTTAGATGTAAATATAGTGTCAGGTCTTGACGCCCTATTACGCGAATTAACATTGACCGCCGACAACCAATACCGTTGCGTATTTGATCCCACCTTAGTCCGCGGCATGGGATATTACACCGGCCCCATTTTTGAAATCAGTTATGGCGACTACCCATTTTCCATTGCGGGCGGCGGACGTTATGACCATATGATCCATGACTTGGCTGGCATTGAAGCGCCGGCGTGCGGCATATCATTGGGTTTGGATCGCATTATGATGATTTTGAGCGAACAAAATTTATTTTCTGCGCCCAGCAGTACGGGTATTGCATTAATTTACGATAAATCCACCCACATCTCAGACGTCATGGCCGCATCACGCGCTATTGACGGCGCATCATTATTTCCACGTCAAAAGAATTTCGGTAAACAATTGACGGAATTACTGGCGTGCGGCATTACCACGTATCAAACCATTGACGTTAACGGAAATATATCAGCAGCGAGAGAAATTAAATGAAAAAAGCCATCATCCTCTTTTCCGGCGGACTGGATTCCACCACCTGTCTTGCCATTGCTAAATCACAGGGTTTTTCACCCATTGCGCTCAGCTTTTCATATGGCCAAAAACATTCCGCAGAATTGCACGCCGCAAAAATCATTGCTAAAAAAATGGCGATTCCACATACGATATTGGATTTACCCGTCGGACAACTCGGCGGCTCTGCATTAACGGATGATAAAATGACGGTGGCAGATTATAACGGCAGCGATGAAATTCCAACAACCTATGTGCCAGCGCGTAACACCATCTTCTTATCTTTTGCGCTCGGATTAGCCGAAGTATCCAACGCAACCGATATTTTTATCGGCGTCAGCGCAGTCGATTATTCGGGCTATCCCGACTGTCGCCCTGCATTTATCCAAGCCTTCGAGCAAGTGGCTAATCTAGCCACCAAAATCGGCGTAGAAAAAAATTGCTTCAAAATTCACGCGCCGCTATCACATCTTTCCAAACAACAAACGATCGAACTTGGCATTCGTCTTGGCGTTGACTACAGTTTGACAGTTTCTTGTTATCGCGCCAACGCCGCAGGCGAAGCTTGCGGCAAGTGCGACAGTTGCGTCTTACGCAAAAAAGGCTTTAGCGATGCCGCACTTGACGACCCCACACACTATACTTAGGCTCTAAATTTGGCTGGCAATCAAATCCAACTGCCGTTTTAACGCGCCGCGACTTTTTTCAACGACACTAAACGCCTTATCACCCATGTGTTGTCGATACGTTGCATCGCTAAATAATTTTATCAATGTCGCGGCTAATTCAGTCGCATTATTGACACGCAACATACCACCCGCCGCCAACATCGCCGCACTGATTTCAGCAAAATTAAACAACACTGGACCCGTCACAATGGGTTTATGTAATGCCGCAGGTTCAATCATATTATGGCCACCCACTTGGGCAAAACTTCCCGCCACACACGCCACATCACATACAGCGTACATCAACATCATTTCACCCATGCTATCGCCAAGATAAACCGCTGCATCAGACGGACACGCACCACGACTACGACGCACCACGCTAAAACCTTTTTCCTGCACCAAATTTGCCACGCTATCAAAACGCTCCGGGTGTCGCGGCACTAAAATCAATAATGCATTAGTAAACTGTTGCCGCAAAATTTCATGTGCTGCCAACATAATTTCATCTTCACCTGGATGCGTACTTGCCGCGACCCATATCAAACGCGATTCTCCCAATGTGCTTCGCAACGCCGGTGCGTCAGTCGCAAGGCGCGCAGGTAATTCTAAATCAAATTTCAAGCTGCCCGTTATACTCACGCGATTTTGTGGCATGCCTAAAGCAATAAAGCGTTCCGCATCCGCTTGCCCTTGTGATGCCAATACACTAATTGCACTAAACATGGTTTGCGTCAATGACAAAATGCGCCGATACCCCGCGGCAGATTTTTCAGATAAACGTGCATTGGTAATCACTACCGGAATCGCGCGGCGTTTACAGGCAGCAAATAAATTTGGCCATAATTCAGTTTCCATCACCACCAGGATACGTGGCTTGACGCGATCTAGAAAACGCGAGACTGCGTCCGGCAAATCATAAGGAATACAAGCACTTTTGACACTCTCACCAAATACGGCGGCGACACGCGCAAGCCCCGTCGCAGTCATATTGGTCAGCAAAATTGTTTGATCAGGATAACGCGTTTGCAACGCACGAATTAAAGGTGTTGCGGCAATCGTTTCACCCAATGAGACAACATGCACCCAAATACAGCTATCCAATTGATGCGGACAAAAGCCCAGCCGCTCGGCAAAACGATAGGGGAAATTTTTGGCAAAACGTGCGCGCCATAATAAGCGTAAAAAAATAAATGGCATCGCAAGGTAAAACAAAAAACTATATAAATAGCGCACGCTAGATTCCTGTAGATAAATAAGTATCCACTACAAAAGATAGGGCAGGGGAACTGAGTACGCGGCAAACTGCATTGACGCGCTCCCATTACCCTAATTTATGCAGGAGATCCAAATCCTGAATCCGACATTCCAAGGATCCGTCTTTTTTGATAACTCTTCGTTAAAAATGCGTTTTAAATGCTCATTTACTTGCGTGTAAACTGCGCTTTAAAACGCATTTTTGCCTCGAT
>VFKI01000104.1 GCA_009885665.1 Gammaproteobacteria bacterium | reverse complement strand
GCGGGTTGCACTTGCGTGGGTGACGGTATTTGTGTGGGCGGGGTGATGACAGGCAAAGATTGTTTTTGTATGTGTTTTGTGCCGTCGGGTAATTGCCAACCAAAACGGACATCCCCTGATTCGACGTGCTTAAAGCTCGGATTTGCATGGCTATATTCGGTAAAAAACAAGGTGGCGGCGGCTAAAATTCCGGTCAACGACAGCACGATGCGGTTGCGTGTGCTGCATCTTGATATCGATGCGCACGTTCGCACTGCTTCGCTTTGCTTGTGTTGAACAGCTGCTAATGGCATAACACCCGCCTCGTTGGTGACTTGTGGATCCTCTCAACGTTATGGCTGCACGCGTAATATGGCTGCCTGTGCACAAAGTATAGGCGATGTTTTGAAATTTGCACGGCCGATTAAAAAAAGTAAAGTAGGGTATAGCTTCTTAGAAAAGTTTGTCGGAGCAAAATAGAAAAGTCTTTTGACTTTGCGCAATGTATGATACGCTTTGCACCGCAAAACGCTGAATTGGACAATATGGATTATATATGATAATTAAAAAAATGTTGCTCGCTGGACTATTGATTGTTTTACCCACGCTCGCATTTGCCGAATCCGGGTTGTTCGATCATACCCCTTACCAAGTCTGCTTTACGCCTGGAGAAGATTGTACGGGATTAATCACCAACGAATTGGCTACAGCGAAACATAGCGTCTATGTGCAGGCGTATAGTTTCACCTCAACGCCCATTGCGCGGGCACTGGTTGATGCTGAAAAGCGTGGCGTGAAGGTGATGGTTATTCTTGATAAAAGCCAGAGTAAACATAACCGCTATACTTCAGCGACTTTCCTAGAAAATAACCATATCCCTATCTGGATAGATTATCGTCCAGCAATAGCGCATAACAAGGTGATGATCATTGACGATGAAATAGTGATTACGGGCTCTTTTAACTTTACCAATGCAGCGCAATATAAAAACGCAGAAAATTTACTTGTCATACACAATAAATCACTCGCTAATGTTTATACGGATAACTGGCAGCATAGAGAGCTTCAATCGTATATTTATAGCGGAGAAGCGCCGCACCCTAAAAAGTCAAGGACGCTATATAATAATGGCCATTTTCATTTTCCTATCTAAAAATCGGATCTCCTACATAAATCAGGGCAGTGGGTAGCGATGGGTTCGATGTAGTTTGTTACGAATTCAGCTTTGATCGCGCCCGATCTTTTGTAATAGATACTGAAAATTTATATAAAGGATGCCAAAACAATGCCTTTAAACAAACCGGATAGCCATACTGCTGTTGCCGCTACACCAAAAACGTGGGTAAAATCGGGCGATTTTTCGCGGCCATTTTATTCCAGCATTCCCATGACAATACTGCGTCATCATGTTACTTATACAAGTAATCAACAGGAAATGATTCACTTTTGGGGATATGATCATGATGAAATATGTATTTATTTTGAAAATGCACGACAACAAGACGCGACTGCCCTCATTGCAAGATGCCAGCAAAGTGGTTTAGCGACGGATAATGCCAGCTATAACAAGCAACTTTCCTCGGTGTTAACCAATGATAAAAATTATTTAATTCGTTTTTTGAATTGGCTATGCACGCAAGTGGATGTTGATAAAAAAACGAAGCAAGATATGTTGCAGTCTTTATCGCTTGCCGCTATCCCGCAGCGAGAAGACTTTTTAGCCTCCATCAAAAAGCGCCTGGCGGTAGAAGCGTTCGCAGATATACTGTCTGAAGTCAAAAAGATAGACGATGACGATTTGTTGCATGATATTGCGGTATATTGTGAAGATAAAGGTTGGATCAATTACGCATTTGATTGCTACCGCGCGATTCCAGCAGATAATGCAAATTACGCGCACGCGAATACGCAGGCAGCACAGTGGGTGTGGCGAATGTTGGCACAATTTGAATTAAGGGCGCAAGATCAACGTGATATTTTTAATGTGTTAAAAAACATGTTGCGAAGTCATCAGAAACTGTATGATTTTATTGCTGATATGGATGTGTTTGCTGCTGAGCAACCCGCGCAATTCGAAAAATTTGTTTTTGCGTGTAATTTGTTAGTGCTCGAATTGCGGTTGAATGCGCCTGATATTGCAGAACATCAAGCTTTTATTGATAATTTTTGTCAGCGCTTGCTTCTCAATACCTATGAAACGGCTACTTTTCTTGCCACGCGCGTCAATGCCCATACGATGGTTTCATGGTTAATGGTGCATTATGAAATCGTACAGCAGCGCGACCAATTGTTACAACAAAACACACAACAAGCAATAAAGATATCCGCATTAGAACGAGAAAAGACGGTGTTAACGCAGCGCTTGGCCGAGCAGGCCTCGGCGCCGGCCAGTGCAGCACATGATGCGGTGCCAGATGATGCAGGTGCGCCGCATGGTGAAAACTTGGTTCAATTAAAGCGAAAACGCAGCGGTTCCCCCTCTGACATGGCGGCAACGCTGTTTCATGCCGCCAAGCGACAATCGCTTCGTCCAACAAGTCCGCCACCGCCTACTGACTTAACAAACTTAACAAACTTAACAAGGTAAATGTCACTATTCAGCAGGTGTCAGATTTTGCAGAAAACGGTCGGATTTATAGCGGCATCCTACAGATTGCCTTACCAAAAATCTAGGCGTAGAATAAAAAAGTAAACGGTAATTCACTCATAAACCTAAAGAGTCTTTTGCGCTCTTGATTATAAGAAGGAACAAGATCATGCCAAACACTATTGACCTGAATGCGTTTTACACCGATGCGGCACATCCAGATGAAGCCATCGCGATGATGGAGGCGGATGCTGTTGTGCCACTCGGAACAACATTATGGCCAGCCTAAGCATGGTATACTTTTGTAAAAGCATGCGCCCTTGCGTTAAAACCGACATTCCGCACCTTCGTCTTTTTTGATAACTCTTCGTTAAAAATGCGTTTTAAATGCTCATTTACGTGTATGTAAACTGCGCTTTAAAACGCATTTTTGCCTCGAT
>VFKI01000154.1 GCA_009885665.1 Gammaproteobacteria bacterium | reverse complement strand
ATCGAGGCAAAAATGGGTTTTAAAGCGCAGTTTACACGCAAGTAAATGAGCATTTAAAACACATTTTTAACGAAGAGTTATCAAAAAAGACGGATCCTTGGAATGTCGGGTCCGCGCTTATATGCTCAGCCTATGCCGCCTGTCTGTGTTGCCAATTTGCAAAAAACAGCTCATTTAGTTCGACTAAACTCGCTGCTTTTTACAAATTCGCGCCTTGACAGACAGCATAATCTTCCATCTAAACGCGGACTTAATTGGATTCCGCTATAAATTTCCCACGGTGATTGACTATCCACACCCCTGTCAATGCAATTAAACCACCGACGAGCGATAAAGTCGTCGGTATTTCATTCAAAATTAACCAACCTAATGAAGTGGCAAGAACCGGTAAAAAATACATGGTATTGGCGGCAATACAAGCCGGCACTTCGCGTAAGCCATAACACCATGCAATATAACCCACGGCGGCAGGAAAAATACCTAAATAAATGGCGGCAATCGTTGCTGTCATAGGGGCTTGCTTGATTTCGAGTAACATTGTCGGCAGCCATATCAATAAAAACAAAGTTGCACCCCAAATCACCCAAGCAATAACCTCGATTGCATGATACTTTTTGATGAGCGCTTTTTGTAATACATTATAAATGCCACCGGCAATGGCTGCCGCTAATACATAAAGAATGCCAATATTAAAATGAAAATGATTGGTTTCACCGCACGAAATTAAGGCAACACCCAATAAGCTCACCAACATACCCATAATCATTTTACGATTGGTCGCTTCACCAAAACATAATACGGATAAAATCACCGTTACCACCGGCGCAAGGCTGATGATGAAGCTCGCCACACCTGAGGTGACCGCCATTTCACCGTGATTTAATGCAATATTATAAAATCCTAACCCCAAGGTGCCGACTAGCATCAAGCAAATTCGGTCGCGCCATGGAATACGCGCGCGCGTGGGTAAAAAAGGAATGACCGCCAACATACAGGTTGACGCAACCAAAAAACGCAATACAGCAAGACCACCAGGGGAATAACCCTGCAATCCTGCACGAATGCCGACAAATGCCGAGGCCCATAATACAATCGTGAATCCAAGGGCAAGACGGGCTTTTATCGAAAAATGTGCGAGCGACATAATAACTTTTCTCTTTTGTCATGCGAGGAGGACGAAGCTCAATACCGCAGTCCGCTGGTGTTATGATAAAAAATAATCCAGCGACTGCATCTCCAGCAATCTAGAATGGGTGCGCGCATAGTCCATTTGCATAAAACCGCGCGTATACAGTTCTGCCACCGGCTCAGCGGCCGACATCACCAGCCGCACGCGCGCATCATATAACACATCGATACAACTGACAAACAAACAAATGGTATCGCTGTCCGACGACGGAATAATAGGCACCCGACTGATCATCACCGTCGAAAATTGCTTGGCGATTGCTAAGTAATCTTGCTGGCTACGCGGTATATGACATAAATCGGTAAATTCAAACCAAATGGTTTCTTGCGTCCGCCCAATAACAGGAATGGCGCGGCCATTAATCACAATAGGCGTTGTTTCAACCATTTGACCGGCCGTCAAGTGATCGAAATTTTGCTGCATTCGGTTGGCAGCGTATTCATCCAAGGGCGTAAAAAATACGCCGGCTTCTTTTAAATGACGCAAGCGATAATCCATACCCGTTTCGAGAGGAATCACTTGCGTATGCTGTTGTAATAAAGCAATGGCAGGTAAAAATTGTTCGCGCTGCAAACCATTACGATAAAGCGCTTCGGGTGGCGTATTAGATGTTGTTACCAGGCAAACACCGAATTTGAACAACGCCGCGAATAAACCGGCTAACAACATCGCGTCAGCAATGTCTGATACCAGTAACTCATCCAAACATAATACCCATGCCTGTTTGCTAATTTCTTTAGCAATAATGATCAGTGGATTTTTTTTGCCTTGATGTTGGCGTAAACGCGCATGCACCATTGCCATAAAATGATGAAAATGCATACGCATTTTAGTTTGAAATGGCAAAGACGTGAAAAAACCATCCATTAAAAATGTCTTACCCGCCCCAACACTGCCCCATAAATAAATGCCACGCAATAAATGTGGACGATACAATAACCGTGGCCACGCTTGGCGACGGCGCGCTTCAGTTAATAAAGCGTAATAAAGCGCATCAAATTGTTGGACAACCGCAAGCTGCCGGCCGTCCGAACGGATGATGCCGGCAGTAATACTCGCTTGATAAGATTGAAGTGGCGTAGTGGATAAATTAATAGTCGTCATGTCCAGTTGGGGTATCTGCACTGCCTTGAGTGGATGAGGTAGCACTGCTATCCGTTGAAGACGCGTCGCTGCTATCCGTTGCGCCTGCATTGCCACTATTGTCGGTCATTGGCGTACTGCCATCGTTTGCCGGTGTCTCGCTGCCATTGCTATTGTCTGACGGTGTAGCGCTACTATCATCCATCGCACCACTGTTATCCGATGGTGCATTTTCACCGCCCATATTAGCATTTGGCATACCATTGTCAGCGGATGTAGCATTATTATCCCCTGAAGGTGCTTGAATGGGGCGTGCCGTAGCGACGCCACCTGCACCATTATCATTTGCCGTCGCAACCTTGCCCGCATTATCGCTTCCCATCGCTCCCGTCGGCGCATCAATTGCCCATGCTGGGCTCATACTGATTAATGCCACTGCCAACACAGCAGCAGGCATAAATTTTGTTGATACCATATATAATTCTCCTTAATAGATACAAAAAAGTGCTTCATAGCGACGTCTTTATGCTATCATTTTTTTCGGTGATGGAATATAGGAAAGACAATGCAAAAAATCGTGGTGCTAACTTCTGGCGGCGATGCACCAGGCATGAATGCCGCCATCCGTGCGGTCGTTCGTACCGGCTGTGCCGAGGGATTACGCGTTTATGGTAGTCGTTCTGGTTTTCAAGGTTTGGTACAACGCCAACTCATTCCGCTAGAACCTGACAGTGTCGCTAATTGCATTCAGCATGGCGGCACAATTTTAAAAACTGACCGCTGTCTTGCCTTCTATGAAAAATCTACGCGCGATCATTGCCGTGCATGGCTAGCAGAACAAGGCATTGATGGCATCGTGGTGATTGGCGGTAATGGTACCTTTCAAGGTGCCGCTTTATTAGCCGCTGAAGGTGGCCCCACTGTCATCGGCATTCCTGGCACTATCGATAACGATATTCCCGACACTGAATATACTATCGGCTTTGATACAGCACGCAATACCGCGCTACAAGCGATCGACCGTATTCGCGATACCGCTTCTAGCCATGACCGTCATTTTTTAGTTGAAGTGATGGGCAGAAAAACGGGTTTTTTAGCTGTTGATGTTGGTATCGCCGGTGGCGCAGAAATTATTGTCACGCCAGAATTTCCGCTTTCAGTCGCGCAAATTGCTGAAAAAATATTACAAACGCGTGAAAAGCGTCGCAAATTAAGTTCCATCATCGTCATTGCTGAAGCAGAACAACCTGGCCGCAGTATGCAAATTGCTGCGAAATTAGGTACACTCACTGACAGCCAATATCGTGTTTGTATTTTAGGACATACGCAACGTGGCGGATCGCCCACCACGCTGGATAGATTAATGGCATCAGAAATGGGACATATGGCGGTCAAAGGCTTGTTACAAGGAAAGACGTGCCTCATGACCGCGGTGCAACACGGCAAAGCGGTATTAGTGCCGTTTTTAAGTGGTGAGCGCCACACCCGTTTTTTCACTGACGCAGGATTATTGGCGTTAAATGATATATTGTGTATCTAGAATTTATGTAGGAGATACGTATTTTTGTATAAACGAGGCGAATTCAACGCAACGTTATCAAAAAAAACGAAGGTGCAGCATGTCGGATTAACCATCAAGGATGATGACTATGAAATTAATTACAGTATTACTTTTCTTATTTACACTGACATTCAGCAGTATGACGCAAGCCGCGCCTGCCGATGATGATCATGGCGCGATGTATGGTATTTCAGCTTTTGGGGTGCTCATCAGTAAAGATCCTACACCCATGCACATTTATCGCGGCTCATTTTGGTACCAACCTGCCAGCTGGCGCTGGACACATTTTCGCATTTATCTTGATGCCGGTATCAGCCATATGTGGATAGCGGAAAGTCGCGAAAATCATGTCGTCAATGCGTATTTTATTTCTCCGATTATTCGCTATGATTTTCTGCCTGGCCACAGTATTTCACCGTTCATTCGCTTGGGCATAGGCGCCACTTGGCTATCGCGTACGCGCTTTGATAGCCGCAACCTGGGCATGCATTATGTATTTCAGGATAAAATTGGGGTCGGTGTCAGCTTTGGGCGGCGCCAAGATTTTTCAGTCATACTCTCCACCCTGCATTATTCTAATGCATCTTTAGCGAATATGAATGCAGGTATTACTGTTCCGCTGTTACTTGGGGTAGAATGGCGCATCAATTAATACATCTATTACAAAAGATAGGGTAGAAGAACTGAAGTACGCAGCACACTGCATTGATGAGCGTCAGAGGGGGAGAATAGCACAGTGTCTCGCCTCCATCCCTGGAGGTTTGCCCTCCGGGCGCACTGGATGCGACAAAAACGGCTTTCCTGCCGTTTTTTCCCCCTCTGACAACTCCCCCATCGCTACCCACTACCCTAATTATATGTAGAAGATACCAATTAGTTGACTGAACTATAAGTATCTACTTTACTTATCTGAGAACGTATCACCATGCGTAAACGCGTCCCCATCAAAAATCATACGGAAGAGATCAAGTTAGTCAGCCATCGTTGCCTGACGTTATGCGTTATCATGGCTATTTTGATGATGCTACTCGTCGCACGTTTGGGCTGGCTACAAATTTCGCGTCACAATCTTTTCACCACGTTATCGCAAAAAAATTGGCTGGATTTGGTGCCAGTCGATCCGACGCGCGGCTTAATTTATGATCGCAATGGCGTGTTACTTGCTGAAAATATCCCCGTCTTTAGCTTAGATGTCATTCGCGATAAAGTGAATAATTTACCCGCCGCCATTAACGCCATTCGTAAATTTATTGATATCGATGACAATGATCTTGCCCAATTTCATCGTCAACTTTATCAACATCGCCGTTTTGATGAAGTCACATTAAAACTTCGCTTAACAGCGAGCGAAGTAGCGCGCTTCGCCGAAAATCAATATCGCTTTCCGGGTATTTTTGTGCATGCCCACCTCATTCGCTTTTATCCATTTGGCGCGGCGTTTAGTCATGTATTAGGCTATGTCGGCCGTATTAATATCAAGGAATTACGCAGCGTTGATCCCATCAATTACAGCGCGACTAATTACATTGGCAAATCAGGTATTGAAAAGTTCTATGAAAATATTTTGCATGGTACGGTCGGGTATGAGCAAGCAGAAAGCAATGCGAATGGCGAAACCATACGCACTTTAAAGAAAATTCCGGCTACATCAGGTAAAGACTTATGGCTGACGCTAGACAGTAAATTACAATTAGCGACCGAAAAAGCCTTTGCCAGCCGCCGTGGCGCAGCCATTGTCATTGACCCCAATACGGGTGAAGTCCTCGCCATGGTTAGCACGCCTGGTTTTGATCCCAATGCTTTTGTTACGGGCATCAGTCGCAAAGATTATCACGCCTTACAACAATCAAGCGATCAACCGTTATATGATCGCGCTTTACATGGGCTCTATCCACCCGGCTCGACCATTAAACCTTTTCTTGCCATTGGCGCGCTGAATGACGGTGTCACGACGCCTGAGGAAACCATCCACGATCATGGTGTATTCACGTTACCCAATAGTAAACATGTTTTTCATGATTGGGATTGGTGGCGTGGCGGTCATGGCCTCGTCAATTTAGCACGCTCCATTATCGTCTCATGTGATGTTTATTATTTCCAATTATCGCAAAAATTAGGCATTGCGCGTATCGACGCTATCATGCAAATGTTTGGCTTTGGCCAAGCAACCGGAATCGATTTATTACAAGAGCGTGCTGGTATTATTGCCTCACCGGATTACAAATGGCGCGCACGTCATGAAGCTTGGTATAAAGGCGATACCGTTATTTCTGCTATCGGCCAAGGTTTTATGCAAGTCACGTTATTGCAATTAGCCTATGGTGTGGCCGCCATCGCCATGCGCGGTGATCGACATATGCCACATTTATTGCGCTACACCGCGGACCCCAATCAACCGCGTATTGCTTGGCAAGTCGCTTCTGTCAATCCAATCACATTGCAGGATAATAATGCATGGCAAATCGTCCGCGATGCCATGCAGCGCGTCATGACATCAAAAGAAGGCACCGGTGCGGTGCATTTTGGTTTAACATCCGCCTATACTGTGGCGGGCAAAACGGGCACAGCACAAGTTCATAACATCCGTCAGCATGTTCATCGCGAAAATCAAGCGGCGTTGCCAGAACGCTTACGCGATAATTCATTATTTATTGGTTATGCGCCGGTCGACCATCCGCGCATTGCTTTTGCCGTTATCGCACAGAATGATAGCGACGCGCCCAAGATCGCGCGTGATATAGTAGACGCTTATATGGGCATCCTACCGCTCGCCTCCCCTCAATCTTCTACTGGAGCCGCACCCGACCGTGTTAATCCCGTCAACCACCCCTAGACAAACACCGCGCCACGAACAGCAGCGCACGCGTCCTACGATATGGCAAATCATCCATATCGATATGCCATTATTACTGGCGATTTCTGTATTGTCTGGATTAGGTTTATTGATTTTATATAGTGCCAGCAGCCAAAATATGTTGATGGTCAGCAAGCAATGTTTGCATATTGCTTTCGCAGCCAGCGTCATGGTGGTCTTAGCGCAAATTCCGCCTGCGACCTATCGGCGCTGGGTGCCTGTGTTATTTTTGATCACACTCATTTTATTGGCTATGGTATTAGTCGTTGGCCATCGCGGCAAAGGTGCGGCGCGCTGGTTGAATTTAGGCTTTATGCGTTTTCAACCTTCTGAGATGATGAAACTGGTTTTACCCATGTTTTTAGCGTGGTATTGCCATCGTATTCACTTACCCTTATCTGGACGCACTTTGTTTTTTGCCGCGTTAGCCATTGCCTTACCGGCATTATTAACAGCCAAAGAGCCGGATATGGGCACGGCCATTTTGCAAGCGGCGGCGGGTGGCAGTGTATTATTATTGGCGGGCATGAGCTGGTATTTGATGGCCATTCTTATCTCAGGCCTCGCAATTGCCGCGCCGATCATTTGGCACTTTTTTATGCATGCTTATCAAAAACAGCGTATTCTGACTTTTTTCAATCCTGAACGCGCGCCACTGGGTGCGGGTTACCATATCATCCAATCAAAAATTGCTATTGGTTCGGGCGGGTTATTTGGTAAAGGTTGGCTGCATGGCACGCAATCACATTTACATTTTTTACCGGAAAATTCAACAGATTTTATTTTTGCAGTTTGTGGCGAAGAAATGGGTTTTGTCGGTGGATTGATTTTAATTGCTTTATTTATGTTGGTGGTGGTGCGTGGTTTACAAATCACCTTACACGCGCAAGATACTTTTTCGCGTTTGCTGGCGGGTAGCCTCACTTTAACCTTTTTTGTCTCTTTTTTTATTAATATTGGCATGGT
>VFKI01000074.1 GCA_009885665.1 Gammaproteobacteria bacterium | reverse complement strand
CTGGTTGGCCAAGAATCATTCTCGTACCAATCCAGTAAAGGGGACATTTCTATCTTGCTAAAAGGGGACATTTCTAAATTGCCGCCACAGTGAAGCAAGGTGATCTTGTGGGCAACGCAAGGTAATGGTAAGGTACGCCTAGCGCAATTTTTATACCGAGAATCCTCATGCTGCCAGTGGTTCCCGCTAAGGTGGCGGTGCCGTACCCTCGGTGGTTAATCCGTGTTATCAAAGAGGCTTTTTGTCCGTTGTGACCAAAAGCTGCACGAGCATAGCTTTTCTTTGAACACTTAGCGGGAATTACTGTCATGCTGCCGCGCGGCTTATTGAAAGAACATGCTTATTTTTTCTCCTTACTGCTGAGAGCCGTTGATATTGCGATTGTCATGCTGGCGCTATGGGGGATGCATGGCGTTTGGTTTGGCCAATTTTTCATACTATCATCACGCTATTTAGCTGCGATGGCGATGGCCGGCGTCGTGGCTTTGTTTGTCCTACCGTTTTTTGATCTCTATGCATCGAATCGCGCGCTCGGTTTGTGGCGCTATGGTTTTCGCTTAACAGAAGCCGTTTGTGCTGTCTTTATTGTCCTGGCAGGCATCGCGTTTTTAAGCAAAACGGGCGAGCAATATTCGCGTACTTGGTTTGTATTATCGGCAGCAACCGCTTTGGGCGGTTTGATATTATTTCGTTGCGGTATGATGTTGTTATTACGTTTAATGCGCGCGCGTGGCTGGAATGAGCGCGGCGTCATTATTATTGGTGCTGGTGATGTGGCAAATCGCTTGCATGACATGCTGCAACAAAAAGTATGGATAGGTTTTCGCATTCACCATATTTTCACTGAACAGCCTGCGTCAAGCGCGCCAGGGGCATCGCCTTTGCCGGTGGATTTAGGTGCGTGGCTGGATGCGCATGCCGGTCAGGTAGATGAAATTTGGTTGGCGCTGGCAACCTATGATGAAGCGCAGGTGCGCACTTTGTTGCATCAGTTACGGCATCATACCGTAGCGGTACGTCTCGCACTCGATATATTTAACCCCGGGATTTTCCGCCCCTCATTGACAGAAATGGGCGGCTTTCCGATGTTAAATTTAAACGCGACGCCGATGTTTGGTGTGAATCGCCTTATCAAAGCCATCGAAGATCGTGTATTAGCAAGCGTGATTTTATTATGTATCAGTCCATTGATGCTTTGTATTGCTATCGGTGTCAAATTGGCTTCACCCGGTCCCATTTTTTTTCGTCAAGTGCGCCATGGTTGGGATGGGCGAAAAATTGAAATATGGAAATTTCGCAGTATGTATCAGCATGTTGAGCAAGCCGGTCAGATCACGCAAGCAGTGGCGGATGATCATCGCGTCACGCCATTTGGCCGGTGGTTGCGTAAAACCAGTTTGGATGAATTGCCACAATTTATAAATGTATTACAAGGTCGCATGTCGATTGTGGGGCCCAGGCCACATGCGCTCGCACATAATGAATTATATAAAGAAAGTATCAATGCCTATATGCAACGGCATAAAGTCAAACCAGGGATTACCGGTTGGGCGCAAGTCAATGGCTGGCGCGGTGAAACGGATACGTTAGAAAAAATGCAAAAACGCATTGAATATGATTTATATTATATTGAACATTGGTCATTGATGTTCGACTTGAAAATTATTTTACTGACATTGTTGCACGGGTTTATCAATAAAAATGCGTATTGATCGCGATACGTCCGATATTCCGCACCAAAGTCTTTACTTGAATTAAACTTGATGATGCGTATAATGGGTAAGGCAAGGCAGGCATTGAATCGAAGCCCTACAATCTAGCCTGAGGAAGTCAGACCGTTGCGCGGTGCGCATGCCAAGTTTGCGGAAGCCTGAAGCACAACTGAGACGTCCACTTATACATTCAGGCCTTCGGTCATGTCTGCTTTGCCATATTTATTTTATGTATTTTAAAAAAAATCCAACGAGCGTACCTTGTTTTAAATCATTCAAATTCAAATCATTCAAAGCGCTTTTAAATCACCTTTTTACATGCCGCATCAAACGTTTTTTCTTTTTCTGTTGGCTGTCCGTTAAAATATTTTTGCGATCACTGAAAGGGTTTTTGCTATTCTTGGTGTCAATGCGCACAGGCGTGCCCATTAACTTTAGTTTCCCTTGGAAAGTATTGGCTAAATAGCGTTTATACGCATCCGGTAAATGGTCAAGTTGATTGCCATGAATGACAATGCACGGCGGGAAATTGCCACCCGAATGTGCGTAACGTAATTTAATGCGGCGACCCGCCACCATCGGCGGCGCATGCTTTTCCACTGCTTCTTGTAAAATTTTATTTAGCTTGCCTGCTGTTAGTTGATATCCCGCAGAAGTATACGCTTCAATCACAGATTTAAAGACACTGCCAACGCCGGTGCCATGTAAGGCTGAAATAAAATGCGTGCGCACATAAGGAATGAAATCTAAGCGGCGATCTAGTGTCATGCGTGCATGATTTTTTTGATCTTCACTCATATCATCCCATTTATTGAGTGCCAGCACCAAGGCTTTACCATTTTCTAATATAAAGCCAAGCAAACGTAAGTCTTGCTCCGTCACACCCTCACGTGCATCCATCACCATTAAAATCACTTGTGCAGCGTCAATCGCTTGTAATGTTTTTACCACGGAAAATTTTTCAGTTGCTTCGAAGACGCGGCCTTTACGGCGCACGCCAGCAGTATCGATTAAAGTGTAGGCTTGTCCGGCGCGCTGTAACGGAATATAAATACTGTCGCGCGTGGTGCCCGGCACGTCTGAAACAACCACGCGTTCTTCGCCTAGAATACGGTTGGTCAGTGTCGATTTGCCGACATTGGGACGGCCAATAATCGCGAGACGAATGGTGTTATCTTCAAGTGTTTCAGGTGTCACTTCAGGCGCTGGCAGCGCGTTGCGCAATGCGGCAACTAAATCATCCATGCCGCGATTGTGTGCAGCAGAAACCGCATGCACTTCTTTAAAACCTAAGGCAAAAAAGTCTGCCAGCGCCGAAGTTTCTTCCATGTCTTCGGCTTTATTGACCGTTAAAAAAATCGGCTTATGACAGCTGCGTAAATCACGTGCAATTATTTGATCCGCCGCAGTGAGCCCGCTGCGCGCATCCACCACAAAAATGACAATATCCGCTTCTTGTATAGCGTGGTGCGATTGCTCTGCCGTTAAATGATCGAGACCTTCTTTCTCATCAGTGAGTCCGCCGGTGTCGATAGCAATAAAACGGAAACCTTCGAAATCACCTTCCGCATATTGGCGATCACGCGTCATGCCGGCAAAGTCTGAAACCAATGCCTGACGTGAGCGCGTCAGGCAATTGAATAAGGTCGATTTGCCAACATTCGGTCTGCCAACTAAGGCGATAGCAGGTAGCATATTAATTTAAGGTCCAAGCAGATAACTCGCCATTATTAGCATAGGTATAAATCGTGCGACCATTGACAATGGGCGCGGCGTAAATGCCAGATGCGCTGCCCGCTTGTACACGCGCAGCAAACTGACCATTTTCACGGTTTAATACATGCAACCAACCTTCGGCATCCCCTACAACGACATAATTGCCACATACGGCAGGGCCGGTGATGGTGCGTGCATATAAGGCATTTTGTTGCCAGGTCACTTTGCCGGAAACGGCGTTGAAGGCATATAGATGACTGTCGGCGGCAGCAGCGTATAGCGCATTATCGCTGAGCGCAATCCCCGCAAATGATGACATGGCGTGTGACCACAAAATATTACCATTGCCGGCATTAATAGACGCAATGCGACCCTGCCAAGTGGTGACATACACATGGTTGCCAACCACAATCGGATCCGCATCGATATCAATCATGCGTTGAATCGGAAAAATGCCGCTCGGTTGCGTGACGGCAGTTGACCAAGTGGCATGGCCAGTGTGTAAATTGAAACGGGCAAACGTGCCGCTGGCAAAACCAGCGAAACCTGCATCGTTGGTGATACGTACCGCGCTGTCGCCACGCAAGATGAGATCAGGCACGCGCTCATTTTCCGTCCACTCGGGCTGGCCGCCGCTTGCGCTAAATGCAGCAAGGCTGCCATCAATGGATTTGACTAATACGGTGTTATCATTTGCTGCAGGGGTGGCGAGAATTTCACTATTGGCACGTGCTTGCCACAGTAATTTGCCCGTTGTTTGATCGAGCGCGACCAGCGTGCCATTCTGGCTGCCCACAAAAACTTCAGTTTTATTTGCAGCGACACCACTCGTTAAGGTGAGGTCAGTTTGTTTTTGCCAGCGTATGTGACCGGTGGCCGCATCAACGGCTGTCAGGGTGCCATTACTACTGCTGGTGAATAAGGTGTTATTCGCAAAAGCGGGAGAGAGGCGGACAAAATCGCCACCGGTACCCGCGCCCGCACGCGTATGCCATACCGCATGCAAGCTCGCCGTCGGTGTGAAATTAACGAGGGGGGCGGGTGTCGGGGTATTGTCTTTATCGAAAAATGAACAAGCAGACAAGGTCAGTGTCAGCGTGGAAAAAGTGATGAGGCGGTAAAGATTTTTTTTCATAAGGATTCCAAACCAAGATTAGCGTATTTTAAAGGAAGTAGTGGGTCATTTGTGCCAACCTGCGGAATTTCATCCATGGCACGCTGATAAGCAATGCGTGCACCCGCGGTATCATGTTGTGCAACGAGAATATCGCCACGGATTTCATCGCTTAATCCCGCAAAGTTTTTGTCAGTGACGGCATCCAATTGGCTCAGTGCTTCAGTGGGTTTATTATCTGCCAGCAAAACTTTGGCGAGACGCAGGTGGGTAATGGCTTGCAATGGTGCTGCAGGGTGGTGATGTAGAACCCAGTTAAGTTGTTGCTCAGCGATGGCAAATTTTTTATTATCGGCGGCACTACGCGCAAGGTATAAGGTGGCGAGTTGAGCGTAAGGTGTGCGCGGATAGCTGTCTTGCAATTGCTGTGCATCGCGTGCCGCGACTATTTCTTTATGTTGATTGGCATCGGCAAGCAACGTGTTAAATAAGGCGGATGCCTGCGCCAGTTGGACTTCGCGATAGCGCTGCCAATAATGCCAGCCTGTGGTCAGTGCGATGGCCACGACAATGCCGGCAATAATGGAAGGCCCATATTGTTTGAGCCAACCTTTTAATTGCTGTAGTTGTTCTTCTTCCGTTAAATATTCGGTCAAGGCGATCGCTCCCTTGTAGCATACAATTGTAAAAGGAGCGATTCTAACGGATTTTGATAGCATATGACAGTGTCTGTTACCTAAGCTTGTCACACGTTTTGGCTTAATAATGTTGACATTTAGAAAAAAAACCGCTATTTACTATGTATTTTAGGGTAAGTGTGAGATATGGCACAATCCAGCATGACGGTTACTCGCGCAGCCTTACAGCTGCCGAATGACGAAAAAAAGTTGTTACTCCATTCTTGCTGTGCGCCTTGCTCGGGCGAAGTGATGGAGCGTTTGCTCGCGTCAGGCATTGATTATACAATTTATTTTTATAATCCCAATATTCATCCACTCAAAGAGTATGAGATTCGCAAAAACGAAAACATCCGTTTTGCCGAGCAACATAACATCCCTTTTGTTGACGGCGACTATGATAGAGACGCTTGGTTTGAGCGCGCTAAAGGCATGGAAATGGCGCCAGAACGAGGCATTCGCTGCACCATGTGTTTTGATATGCGTTTTGAGCGTACTGCATTATATGCACATGAAAATGGCTTTAATGTTTTTACCAGCTCACTCGGAATTTCTCGCTGGAAAAACATGGCACAAATTAATGATAGCGGCGTGCGTGCAGCTAGCCATTACCCTGATATGACTTATTGGACATTCAATTGGCGAAAAGAGGGTGGATCGCAGCGCATGATAGAGATTTCTAAGCGCGAAAATTTTTACCAACAAGAATATTGTGGCTGTGCTTATTCATTGCGGGATACGAATAAATGGCGCGAACAAAACAACCGTGAGCGCATTAAGATTGGTGTTAAATATTATGGTACAGAAGAGTAACCGACATTTCCTTTGAATGTCGGATTATCGCATCAATTTTCTGGCAAATCGGGTTCTGCTGTTGGACGCGCAAATGTAGGGGCAGTCGGCTTAGCTGTTGATTTAGCAGGCGGCGTAGTGGCGACCGATGTGATCGGCGGCGCAGAGGTATTATGCGTAACACCAGCGGGAACGGTTGCTGGCGTTGGTGTTGTGGCGAGTGGTGTGATATGTGTCGCTGGCGCAGACGTTGGTGCGATTGGCGTGGCGGCTGTCGCTGTCTGTGCGGGCATCGGTGGCTCAGGGATGGTCAGCGTTTCATTGCGTGGATGGGTGTTCCACCAGGTAATAACAAGAACGACTAATATAGCGAGGATGGCACCCGTGAACCAATGCAGCCAGGCACTGTTACGACGCGGCGCATGCAATGCGGCATCTTGTAAGCTGGCTGATAGCATGTTGCTGGTTTCAATGGCGAGTCCTGATGCAGCCAGTGCAGCATGGGTTTCTTCATCCGGAATATCTAAGAGACGCGCATAATTGCGTAAATAACCGCGTAAAAAAGCGGGCGGTGGCGCATGTTCAATATGCGCGTAATCTTCAATTTCAAATTGTTCCAATATGTGCGTGGGTAAACATAGACTGGCGGCAGCCTCTGCTAAATTCATATTTCTTTGTTCGCGCGCTATACGTAAGCGTGCGCCAAACGTCAGCGTAGCGTAACCGCTTGCTTTGAGGTCGATACTGGTCATGGGCGTCCGCCTTTTTGTCTGTTTGCATGGATTACGATTACTACAATATAGATTGCATACAATGATAGAGTATTCCCTACATAAAGCAGGGTAAATATTGGCGATGGGGGAGTTGTCAGAGGGGGAGAGCGCTCACTCCCCCTCTGACGCTCGTCAATGCAGTGTGCTGCGTACTCAGTTCCTCTACCCTATCTTTTGTAATACATACAATGATAGAGGATTCGCGCCTGAAATCCTACTATACTTGTCATCTTCGAACGTTTTTATGGATAGAACTATTATGACCGTTGTTACCCGTTTTGCCCCCAGCCCAACCGGCACCTTACATATTGGCGGTGCGCGTACAGCGCTATATTGCTGGCTGTATGCCCGAAAAACCCATGGCAAATTTATTTTACGAATTGAAGATACCGATACGGAGCGCTCGACTCAAGCATCGACAGCTGCCATCCTCGATGCGATGACCTGGTTAGGGCTTCATTATGATGAAGGGCCTTATTATCAAATGGACCGCCTCGCGCGTTATCGCGCTGTCATCGAACAATTGCTGGCAACAGGCCATGCGTATCGTTGTTATTGTTCAAAAGAACGTTTAGATGAAATGCGTACTGCGCAAATGGCCGCCAAAAAAAAGCCACGTTACGATGGCCGTTGCCGCGCGGGGGGGGTGCCGACGGGTGTTGATCCAACGGCGCCACACGTCATTCGTTTTGCGAATCCACAGTCTGGCGAGGTGGTGTTTGAAGATTTAGTGCGTGGCCAATTGGTGTTTGCCAATCAAGAGTTGGACGATTTGGTGTTGATACGGACGGATGGCATACCGACTTATAATTTTGGTGTTGTTATCGATGATTGGGATATGGGTATCACGCATGTGGTGCGTGGTGATGACCATATCAACAATACACCGCGCCAAATTAATATATTACGGGCGCTGGGTGCGTCACCGCCGCACTATGCGCATGTATCGATGATTTTGGGTAAAGATGGCAAGCGTTTGTCAAAGCGCCATGGCGCGGTCGGTGTGATGCAGTTTCGTGAAGAGGGATATTTACCGGAAGCTTTGTTGAATTGTTTGGTGCGCCTCGGTTGGTCGCATGGTGATCAAGAAATTTTTTCAATCACAGAAATGATTCAGCATTTTGAAATTGCCCATTTGCAGCGCGCGCCGGCAGCATTTAATGCTGAAAAATTGGATTGGCTGAATCAGCATTATATGAAACAGGGTGATCGTGCCAAAGTCGCGGCAGAATTGGCGTGGCATTTTGAACGGGTGGGGATTGAGGTAAAAAATGGTCCCGCTTTAGTGGATATTATTGACGCGCAGGCGGAGCGTTGTAAGACGTTAGTAGAAATGGTGCAAAAGAGTGGTTATTTTTATACGGATACGGTGACGTATGCTGCAGCGGCGGTGAAAAAAAATCTGACGGCAGATGTGTTACCGCATTTAGCGCATTTGCGCGCCGCGCTCGCTGCGCTACCGCAATGGGAAAAAAGTGCGATTCATGCGGTGATTGAACAGGTGGCGACGACGGCGGATGTCAAGATGGGTAAAGTGGCGCAACCCTTACGTGTTGCGGTGACGGGTGATACGGTTTCGCCGCCAATTGATGTCACGTTAGTGTTATTAGGCAAGGCGCGGACGCTGGCGAGACTGGATGCGGTGTTGCATCCAGACTTTCTTGAAAAAAATCACAATTGTTGATTGACAAATGGCGCTACTCTCCCTAAAATCGCTGCTCTTGACTTCTCTTGGGGTCATAGCTCAGCTGGGAGAGCGCTTGCATGGCATGCAAGAGGTCGGCGGTTCGATCCCGCCTGGCTCCACCAAGAAAAGCTAAGAAGATAGTTAAGAGATAACTGTCCCCATCGTCTAGAGGCCTAGGACACTGCCCTTTCACGGCGGCAACAGGGGTTCGAATCCCCTTGGGGACGCCAGTTTCGCAACTGGCGTTTAGTCTGTTTGATACTTATTCCTTATTTTGTTTATTCCTTCCTGCGCTTACCGGCGCCCACAATTCTTCTAATTGATATAATGCGCGCGTTGCTGGCAGCATAATATGCGCGACGACATCACCCATATCGACAATCACCCAATCGCCTTCGCGTTCACCTTCTATGCGCACGGGTGAAACTTTATGTGCTTTAGCTTGCATGGCCAATTCTTGTGCCATGGCTTGCACATGTTTACTGGAGCGACCACTGCAGATAATCATCGTGTCGGCGATGGGGGTGATTTTACGGACATCATGCGCAACAAGGTCAATTGCTTTCAAATCTTCCAACGCTTGAATGGCGAGCACTTCTAAATCTTTTGTCTTCATGTCGTGGTCTATCCAAAAATGTGCCATTATAACTGAGTGAAGCTGTACACACCATGCTGATGAATATAATCACATACCGCATCAGGTAAGAGATAACGCGGATTACCCCCCGCCGCGATTTGACGGCGTAAATAGGTCGCAGAAATTTCGAGTTGTGTCACTGGGTGCAGTAAGATATTGCCCGCGAGGTTTTCATGTAGCGCGAGAGGCGATGTCTGTAAGCGCGCTTTGAGTAGTGTCGCCACATGACCCGTGCGTGGCACTTGATATTGCGGCCGGTGAGCGACAATGAGATGCGCCAATTTTAAAATATCTTGCCAGCGATGCCAGCCGGGTAAGCCGAGTAGGGCGTCGATCCCCATGATGAGACACAGCGGTGTATTGGGTCGGGTGGCACGCAAAGTTTCTAATGTGTCTATTGTGTATGAGGGGGTGCCGCGTATCATTTCGCAGTCATCAACGGTGAGGGTAGGTTCATCCGCAACCGCAGCGCGTACCATGGCGAGACGATCTGGGGCAGACGCCAGCGGTAATTGGCGATGAACGGGTTGATAGCAGGGGATGAGGCGTACTTCAGCCAGCTCGACTGCTTGACGGATCTCTAATGCGGTTCGCAAGTGACCGAAATGAATCGGATCAAAAGTACCGCCGAAAATGCCAATCGCTTGGTTCATGTTTGAGGTCACGTTATTTAAATAGAAAGGGCTATTGTACCTGACATTCCCGCGATGCCGAGTGCGAGTTGTTCGAGTGTCACCGTGACATTGCCGCGTTCTGCACCCTTGATCATACGATCAATTGCCGCAGCTGTTTGTAATAATTGCTCGCAACGCGTGCGCGTATGACGTTGTAAGGCCGCATGGAACAAGGGTTTACGTTTATCGCGAATATAAAATTTATCCAGCAACAAATTGCGCGGCATACCGGCATTGTGTGGCGCTAATAAATGCGCGAGTGTGCGCACTTCGCGTGTCAGTGACCAAAGTATCAGTAGCGGTTCCGTCCCCGTTGCCAGTAAGCTGGCATAAATTTGTCGTGTGCGCGCCGTTTCACCTGCCAATGCGCTATCTGCGAGATGAAAGATATCGAAGCGTGTATTGCGGGTCACCATACGACGTAATAAATCATCGACGGCTATTTCACTTTGCTGACCTTGAAACAGCACGAGTTTTTCTAATTCTTGCGCCGCAGCTAAGACATTCCCTTCAGTCTGTTGCGCCAACCATTCTGCCCCTTTTAGGGTTAAAGACAGTTTTAAGTGTTGTGCGCGTTGTAAAATCCACTGAGGTAAGGCTTCGCGATTGATCGGCCATATTGTTAAGGCGACGCCGGCTTTTTCACATGCGCGAAACCATGCGCTTTGTTCAGTTTTGGCATCTAATTTTGCTGCTAAAATCAATAAAATCGTATCTTTGGCGGGGTTGCTCACATAGGCTTGCAATGCTTTACTACTGCTGGCCGAAAATTTCGTTTGACGTAAATCTAATTCGAGTAAACGTTTATTACTGAATAATGAACGATTATGTGCAGTGGCATAGAGTGTGTCGCCCCATTCTGCGCCATTTTCGACTAAGATACGTTCACGCTCGGTAAAGCCGGCGCGTGTGATCGCGGCACGTATATCGCTGGCGGCTTCTTGCTGTAACAATAATTCATCTGTCGCAACCAAATAGAGCGGCGCCAGTTTGCCACTGTTTAAATGCCGCTGAAGTTGTGCGCTGGCTAATTTCATTTCTTTACTTGCACACCCTGACTGATTTGTTGCGAAGATAAATGATTCATGATGTCAAATATGATGGCGCTACGCATGCTTTGATAGAGTGTCGCGGCTTCATTGCTGGCGCCGAGCATTTGATCTGATGTGGTATTTAATGTACGTGATTCGTTGATCGTTTGTGGTGCGATCAGTACACGCCCTTTATTGTCATTGATTTGGAACGTAACGGCGAGTGTTAGCGTATATACGCGTGTTTGTAAGGTTGGATTGATACTTTGTAATTGCGAACCTTGCTGTTCAGCGCCTAATATCAATACCGTTTGCGCAGTTGCCGCGGAATTTTTCAAGGTCACGCCAGACAAACGTAAGGCGTTTTGCAGGTTTTGTGTCAGTGGCGCATACGTGTCGCTGCTTTGTAAATACAGTTGATGCAACGGCGGCGCCAATTGTACGGGGCCGCGCAAATGAAAGCCGCAGCCTGTTAAAGCAAAACATAAAACAACAATTTTCCAGCACTGATGTATCATTTTTTTTCCTTTATTTACGCGTAATCCCTACATAAGATTTAAGATAGGGTATAAGGTTGCGATGGGGTGGGTGTCGGGAGGGGAGAGAGCGCAGCGCTCCCCTCATGACGCTCATCTCATGCAGTTTGCCGCGTACTCAGTTCCCCTGCCCTATCTTTTGTGAGAGACAGTTACTCCGTCACAATATTTACCAAGCGACCCGGTACGGTAATGATCTTTTTGATATGGCGATCTGCCACCGCCAGCATCACTTTGCTGTCAGCGGTGGCAATACCCGCCATACAATCGTGATCGGCGCCGGCCGGCACTGAAATGCGTGAGCGCAGTTTGCCATTGATTTGTACCACTAAATCCACAGCATCGACACGGCAATTCGCGAGATGGCTTTTCGGCCATGGCGCATTCACTAACAAACCAGGGTAATGCAAATCTTGCCAAATTTGCTGGGTGATATGGGGTGCGACAGGGGCCAGTAGACGCAACAAAACACTGCCACCATGACATATAATCCATGACTTGATATCTGCCTCAGTATTTTCAATCGTCGGAATTTTGTCGAGCACATTCAACAATTTCATGCAGCCAGAAATAACGGTATTGAATTGCTGCCGTTCATAATCTGCTCGCACTTGTTCAGTGATGCGATAAATTTCACGCAGGCAATCGCGTTGCGCACTGTCTGCGGTTTCTTGATCGTCACAGACTTCATCCAACTTGGCATGCGCATTTTCACGCGTGACACATTCACGATGCTCGAATGCGAAACGCCATAGTTTTTTAAGGAAACGATGCGCGCCTTCCACGCCACTGTCTGACCATTCAAGATGCTGTTCCGGGGGTGCCGCAAATAAAATGAAGGTGCGTACGGTGTCGGCGCCATAGCGATCAATTAAGGTGGCAGGGTCGACGGTATTGCCCTTGGATTTCGACATTTTAATGCCCTGGTTCAATACCATGCCTTGCGTCAGCAAACGCGTGAAAGGCTCATTGCAATTGACGAGGCCTGCATCACGTAGCGTTTTATGAATGAAGCGCGCATACAGTAAATGCATGACGGCATGTTCGACGCCGCCGATATATTGATCGACGGGCAGCCAATAATTAGCGCGCGCATCTAGCATCGCTTTGCCCAGTTTACGACACGCAAAACGTGCGTAATACCATGAAGATTCCAGAAAGGTATCAAATGTATCGGTTTCGCGTTGTGCGGGTTTGCCACACGCCGGACAGGCAACATTCACAAAGTCTGCCAGTGTTTTTAAGGGCGACCCCACACCCTGTGGACTGATGTTTTCGGGTAATACGATCGGTAAATCTTTTTCGGGCACAGGCACTGTGCCGCAATGTTCGCAATAAATAAACGGAATCGGCGTGCCCCAATAACGCTGGCGTGAAATACTCCAATCACGTAAACGATAATGTGTTTTACGCGTGCCGACAGACATTTTTTCTAATGCATGGATAATGGCGCGCGCTGCATCAGTCGATGTTGTACCGCTGAATTCACCTGAATCCTGTAGCACGCCCGCCGCGGTGAAAGCGCTTTGGCTGAAATCATGTGCACTGCCATCGGTGAGTCGGATAACCGGTTTGATGGGTAAGGCAAAACGCTGCGCAAATTCAAAATCCCGTTGATCATGCGCTGGGACACTCATGACTGCGCCACTGCCATATTCCATCAATACAAAATTGGCGACCCAAATCGGTAGCTTGTCACCGGTGAGCGGATGAATGACGTGATAACCGGTGGCAATCCCTTGTTTTTCCATCGTAGCGATATCGGCTTCAGCGACTTTGATATTGCGGCAGCTTTCTAAAAATGCGGCAACATCGGCATTGGCTTCGGCGGCACGTCGTGCCAGTGGATGTTGTGGCGCAAGCGCGATATACGTTACACCAAATAAAGTGTCAGGACGCGTGGTATAAATTGTTAATGATTCGGGATGTTCTGCGACATCAAATGTTATTTCTACACCTTCAGAGCGGCCGATCCAATTACGCTGCATGGTTTTGACCGAGTCAGGCCAGCCGGTTAATTCATCGAGGCTATCCAATAATTCATCTGCATATGCGGTGATTTTTAAAAACCATTGCGGAATTTCGCGCCGTTCAACTAATGCGCCAGAGCGCCAGCCGCGCCCATCGATAACTTGCTCATTGGCCAGAATGGTTTGATCAACCGGATCCCAGTTGACTTCGGCATTTTTGCGATAAACCAAACCTTTTTTATGTAATTGTAAAAAAAACCATTGTTCCCAGCAATAATAGTTGACATCACAGGTCGCAAATTCGCGCGACCAGTCGTAAGCAAGACCAAGGCTTTCAAATTGTTTGCGCATATGCGCGATATTTTTACGTGTCCACTCGGCGGGCGGAATGCCGTGTTTGATGGCGGCGTTTTCGGCGGGTAAGCCAAAGCCATCCCAGCCCATGGGTTGTAGTACGTTCTTGCCGAGTTGGCGTTGATAGCGTGCAATGACATCCCCTAGCGCATAATTGCGCACATGCCCCATATGCAGTGTACCGCTGGGGTAGGGAAACATCGATAAGCAATAAAATTTTTCACGGTTGATGTTTTCGGCAGCTTGAAAAACCGTATTTTCTTGCCAAAACGCCTGAATGGCAGCTTCGATTTTGCTAGGTTGATATTGCGAATCCATAAAATGAAAGGCTCATGAAAAGATGAAGTCTGTCAGCATACCGCAATAGAATTGGGCGTCAAGAGCGGCGACTGCGCCAGCGGCCGATCATCAGCATGCTCAGGATGAGTCCCAGCACCGGATTCATCCGAAAAGTTTGCCAAGGCGTATGGCCTTGCATAGGTTGAATTTGATCTGTCAGTACGGTGGCGACAAATGCCGGTGCAGCAGCGCTGACCCGTCCCATGGCATCGATGCTGGCGGTAATGCCGGTGTTGGAAACAAATAACAAGGGTCGGCCAAGCTCAAGTGCGCGCATGCGTGCCATTTGTAGGTGCTGTGCTTGCGCGGCAGAATGGCCAAACCATGCATCATTGCTGACGGTGAGTAATATATTCGTGGCGGGGTTTTCATTCATTGCAAATAACACTTGTTCAGGAAAGGCGATCTCATAACAAATAAACGTGAGTATTTTTAACTTGCCATGGTCAGCCAGAAGGGGGCGATTTGCATAAGGGCTAGGGATAAAGTTTGACATCGGCACATGCAACAAATCCAGCGTGCGATGGAGGAGTGGCAGACTGGGAATGTATTCGCCAAAAGGCACCAGTCTATGTTTGATATAGCCGCTGTGTAACGCGCCCAGCGTAATGACAGCATTATAATAACTGTCGTGCGCCGCCATGAGCGGGATGCCAGTGATGAGCGTGACGTTATTGTGTTTGGCGTGCGCATCAAGACCATTTACAAAATCTTCGGCATCGCGTAAAGAAATCGGGATGGCGGCTTCAGGCCAAATGATGAGGGGGGTGTGCCAATAAGGCGCTGTTAATTTTGTATACGTTTCTAATGTGCTGTTTAAATACGCCGGATCCCATTTCATTTGTTGCGGAATATTGCCTTGTACCAACGCGACACTGACGGGTTTATCGAAGGGTTTAGTCCATTGAAATAATGCCAACGTCGCGCCCATCGACCATAATAAAATGATATACATGCCAAATTGCCAGACTTGCATGTAAAGTTTAGCGCGTGCCAAGGTGATGATTTTAACGAGCCATACTGCGCTGATGACCGTCGCGAGTGAAACGAGTAAGACGCTGCCAATGGGGGCGTAGCCACTTAACGGCGCGTCGAGTTGGGTATAGCCGAGGGTGAGCCAGGGGAAGCCGCTGAATAAAAAACTGCGCAGCCATTCCAGCATGACCCATAGCGCGGGGAAGGCGAGTAGTAGGCGGGTGTCAGCTTTATTGGTGAAGTAGCGTAGGGTGAGATAACAGCAGATGGCCGGGAAAAGCGCCAGTATAGCAACAAGGCCTGCCGTACATATGCCTGCCATCACCGTATTCATGTCGCCAAAGCGGTGCATGCTGATGAACACCCAATACACACCGGTGCCAAATAAGCCAATGCCAAATAATCCGCCACGCATGAATGCCTCGCGCGGCGTAACCGGTAAGCATAAGCTGATGAGTAGCGCGAGTGCAATTATCGCAAGTGGATAGATGCTAAAGGGTGCAAAAGCGAGGGTCAGCAGCGCGCCGCTCGCGAGCGCGAGGAGGTTGCCAAGTTTGCCTGGCTGAAAAAGCGTAGAAAGTTTTATATTCATGGTCAGCTATGATTGCTGAAATAGCGTGAGAGTGCAAGCTTCTTGGTTAAGTGCCATAGCATGTGCCTCGCGATTTATATATACTGCTTTTGTAGCTATTTATTCAGTACAATCCTGACAAAACACCTGCGGAGCCAGAGGCAACCTGACTTTTTGCGATGGGGGATTCTTAAGGGGGAGAATCGCGATTCTCCCCCGGAACGGCGTCACGCGGGCGAGCTATTTGCCCGAGTAGCCATCTGATATAGTTGCCTGCTTTTGCAGTGTACTCTAAATAAAAGGAACGTCCATGGCTGGTTTCAATGCGATTGATATTACTTTACTTGTCATTGTGTTAATTTCTATTGTGTGCGGCATCGCCCGTGGCGGCATTCGCGAGATTTTTTCATTATTAGCATGGGTTGCCGCATGGTGCGTGGCGGCTTTTTTTGCGCATCCAATCGCCGCACATTTTTCTGCAGCAATCGCAGCGCATCAAGGTGCTACGGCAGCAGCAGCCGCCGCACCGGCTGCGACTGCTGGTTCATTATTCGTTGTGGGCGCCAGTTTTTGCTTATTATTTTTTGCGGTATTACTGGTCGGCACATTACTGGGGCATGTGATCAGTAAGGCGGTAGAAGGTAGCGGCGGTGTGAGTTTGGCAAATCATTTGCTCGGGGGCTTGATTGGTTTTGGTAAAGGTTGCCTCAGTTGCCTGTTGTTGGTTTTCATTGTGCAGTTGACCCCGCTGGCCGAACAACCTGCATGGAAAAAATCGGCTATCGTTCAACCCGTGCAACCCACTGTGCAGTGGCTGGCTAAACGCGTTGAGCCACACATTGAAGCGATGAAGGCCGGATTAGCGGCGGCAGAAGGCTCGATCGAAACGCATGATCCTAATACATCTTCTGCAATGCCGTCATCTGTGAAATAGACAACTTTATTTTCCAGCACCCGTAGACATAGGTAGCGCCGTTTATTATACTTAAATATAATAAATGAGGGCGTTATGTATACATCTAATCTACGTAAAGTGGGTGGTTCTATTATGTTGGCAGTGCCGCCCGCTATTCTCGACTTGCTTCATCTGCACACAGGTGAAACGGTAGGCATGAAGATTGAGCAAGGTCGGTTGATAATAGAGTCCCATCCACGCCCGCATTACAGCTTAGACGAATTATTAGCGCAATGTGATTTATCGCGACCCTTGCCTGCAGCAGATCGTCAATGGCTTGATGCGCCGCCGGCGGGTGGAGAAATTTTATAATGGAACGCGGTGATATTTATTTGGTTTCACTTGACCCTACGCTAGGCCTTGAGCAGCGTGGCAAGCGACCAATATTGGTTGTATCCTCAAGTGGTTTTAACAAAGTGACACAGTTACCTGTAGTGCTACCCATTACCAGTGGCGGTAATTTTGCCAGAGTTGCTGGATTTTGTGTGTCGTTGATGGGCGCAGGCACCGAAACCACGGGTGTGATTCGCTGTGATCAGCCATGTGTCTTAGATCTTAAGGCGCGTAAGGCACGTAAATTGGAGCGTGTACCTGAAGCGATTCTTGCAGAGGTGTTGGCACGCCTTTCGCCTATTTTTACCTGATGCCGGGTTGATGGACGTGCGCTTTACGGACGTGTTAACAGCGCCATAAATTCATCCACCGGCAGCGCGCTCAATGTTGTGTAGTCACTGGCGATCGCAATGATTTCGCTGGCTTTCTCAGCAGAATAAACGTTCGTTACGGCGCGTGCAAACTTTTCTTGCAAGAAGGGGTTACTTTCAGCGCGCCGATTTTTGTGACCAAGGGGGTAATCCATCTGAATTTTATCTATTTTGCTGCCATCATTAAATTGAATTTCAATCGCATTCCCAATCGCGCGTTTTTCTGGATCTAGATAGTCGCGACTCATGTCAGCATCATGTACCACATCCATTTTATCGCGTAACTGATCAATACGCGGATCCGCAGCAAATTCATCGGCATAATATTCCGCACGTAAATCGCCATGTAATAACGCGACAGCGACCATATACTGCAAGCAATGATCCCGATCGGCATAATTATACAAAGGCCCTGTTTTGCTAATGATGCGCACTGCTGATTCTTGTGTCGTGAGGGTGATGCGCGCAATCGTATCTATGCGTGCCTTTACCTGGGGATGTAATTGGATGGCGCATTCCACCGCAGTTTGCGCATGGAATTCGGCTGGAAAAGACACTTTAAATAAAATGTTTTCCATGACATAGCTGCCCAATGGCCGTGGCAATGTCAGCGCCTGGTCTTTTAGCGTTACCGCTTGAAAGCCCCAGGTTTTAGCTGTTAACACACTGGGACACCCCAGTTCGCCCTGATGCGTCAGCCACGCCAGACGTACCGCACGACTGGTCGCATCACCCGCCGCCCAAGATTTGCGCGACCCCGTATTGGGCGCATGCCGATAGGTTCGTAAACTCTGCCCATCGACCCATACTTGTGCTAATACATTGGCAATGTCATGCGCTGTGCCACCCCACAAGTGCATGGCAACGGCAGCCGAGGCGGCTTTAACATACGCAACATGATCGAGGCCAACACGGTTTAAGCTGGTTGCCAATGCTAAAATACCTTGAATTTCATACGCTTTTATCATGGCTAGTAAAATATCGTGTACCGTCAACGGCGATTTACCGACACGCCGCTGACGTTGGCTGACTAAGTCACTGATAGCCAGAATAGCCCCGAGATTATCCGATGGATGCCCCCATTCCGCCGCAAGCCATGTATCATTAAAGTCCAGCCAACGAATCAGCGCGCCAATTGCAAACGCAGCGTTAATTGGATCAAGCACTAAATCTGTGCCCGGCACGCGTACGCCATTTGGTACGATCGTGCCAGGTACGATTGGGTTCAATAGACGCGTGCAGTCTGAGTGCTGTAACGCCATGAAGCCACACGCCAACGCATCCAGTAAACACGTGTGTGCGGTGCTTAGTGCTAATGCATTAAAAGTCGCGGTCTGTGTAACATAATCAGCAATCGTGGCGAGCAATCCATCCACTGCAGGCCGCTGATTTTGCTCGGTCGTTTTTTCGGTCGTTTTTTCGGTCGTTTTTTCGGTCGTTTTCATGAGGCGGCTTATCCACGCTGTGCCAATAATACAAAAGGTCGTGGCATTGGGCCGGTATAAACAGCGTCTGGACGGATGAGGCGATTATCTTTGCGTTGTTCAATGATATGCGCGCTCCAGCCGGCGACGCGCGCCATGACGAAGAGTGGGGTAAAGAAAAACTTAGGGATACCACAGAAGTGATATGTCGTTGCGCTATAAAAATCAACATTGGGAAACAAATGCTTTTCTTCCCACATCACTTTTTCAATGGCAGCCGATACTTCATATAAATACCCTTCTTTGGCCGTTTCGGCTAACTTTTCTGACCATAATTTAATAATATCAGAGCGCGGGTCGGAGATTTTATAGACGCGATGACCAAAGCCCATGATTTTTTGCTTTTCTAACAGCATCTTGCGTATGCCCGCTTCCGCTTCTGGTGCCGTTTTAAATTGCGTAATCAGTTCCATGGCGGCTTCATTCGCCCCACCATGCAATGCGCCGCGCAGCGTGCCAATGCCAGACACAATGCAGGAGTAAAAATCAGATAGCGTGGAAGCGGTGATACGTGCCGCAAAAGTAGACGCATTGAATTCATGTTCCGCATATAAAACCAAGGAAACATCTAAAGCGCGTCGTAACGAAGCTTCGGGTTTTTTATCTTTCAATAAGTGCAAAAAATAACCGGCAGTGGTTTCTTCATCTGAGGTGGTATCAATGCGCGTGCCATTGTACTGAAATTGATACCAATACACTAACATGCCAGGCAAGGTTGCCAGTAAGCGATCGGCAATATCCGTCTGCGTATGTGTATCGGATTCAGGTTCGAGCGTGCCTAACATTGAGCAGCCAGTGCGTAATACATCCATGGGATGTGCCGTGGCAGGTATGGCTTCTAGTGCTTGTTTTAAGCCCGCGGGTAAGGTGCGTAACTGCATGAGGCGTTGGCGATAATGATTTAATTCTGTTTCATCCGGTAATTCGCCATAAATCAACAACCATGCGATTTCTTCAAAGCTCGCACTGGTCGCCAATGCGCCAATATCATAACCGCGATACGTCAGGCCGATGCCTTCCTTGCCAACGGTGCTGATGGCTGTCTGGCCTGCAATGACACCTGCGAGGCCGCCGGTTTTTTTTGTTGCCAAAGCATTTTCTACCATGAAACATCTCCTTTTTTATCGTAATAGACGCTGTACAGCGTAATAACCGCCTCCGATGATAGCATGTTCCGGGTTTTTAAGAACCCCTAACGGTAGGGTGGCGCGTTCACCAATGTAAGCCGGCGCAGTGGCAAGCCCTTCTTGGAAAGCGGGTCGATCAAAAATGCTTAGATAGTGTAAGGTAACACCGCCGGTAATCCAAATGCCCGCTTCAGGCATAAAGGCTAGTTGCAGCGTGCTAATAAATACCCCAAGATAAAAGGCAAATGCATCCATTAATTCTGCCGCAGTGGGATCCGCCAATTTTTTCCAGACAACTGCAGGGGTGATACCCTCATCATGCTGCGAGGGATAAAAAAATTGATGTAAACGCACCGTGCCAGGTCCCGATAATATTTTTTCAAAGGTAATCGGCGCATCATTACTTAAAAATTGGCAGAGCGCGTGATGCATTTTCCAACGCGCGGGACGGGTGAGCGGGGGGATGCTTATGCCAATATGGCCGATTTCATTTTTGCCTAACCAAAAATTGCCATCGGGGAAAAGTACGCCATCTTGCATGCCGAGCCCCGTGCCTAAACCACAGGCAATGCGTCGGCCATGCGGCGGCACAGTCGCGGTGTTAAGGCGTTTAACATTGTGTGGATTGTCTAAATAATCCGTGAATGTTGCGCAGACGATCGGTGCGTAGTCATGCACGATGGCATAAGCGCGCCATTTTTGTTGGCGTGCGAGTTCCGCAAAATTCATGCGATAAGGATAGTTACCGGCATAATTTAAAATCTCACCATCGTATTGACCCGCCGCGCCAACGCAAATTGCATCGGCGGCAGACAGCGTTAAGCCAAATACATTTTCCAGCTGGTGTAATAAATCCTGTAACGACGTGGCATCGGTGAGTTTAATGCTCGTGTGTTGCATGATGCGCAAGGCTTTGCTCTGCATATCATATTCCAACAAGCCGGCGGCACACTTGGTGCCACCGAGATCACACGAAATAATATGTTTATGCATATTCATACTCTATCCTCTACATAAAGTAGGGTAAATGTTGGCTCGTCAATGCAGTTTGCCGCGTACTCAATTCCTCTACCCTATCTTTTGTAGTAGATACTGCATACTTCTATTTAGAGACTTGCTGACCTATCGCACGCAACGGTAACCGTTTGCGTATGTTTTCTTCAATTTCTTCCAATGTGATGCCGCGCGTTTCGGGCGATTTAAAATAACAAAAAATAAAACTTAACACACATAATACAGCGTACAGTGTGAAAATATAGGCGGGTCCCATGTTTTTGAGTAACAGTGGAAAGCTGAATGATACGGCAAAATTCCATAGCCAACAGCTAAATACCGCAACACCCATCGCTGCACCGCGAACTTCCAGCGGAAAGATTTCCGATACCATCAACCATAAAATGGCACCCAGACCGAAAGCAAAACAAATAATATAAAAGAATGTGCAGCCTAACGCCACCCAGCGTAAGGTATTGGCTTGCGCTGCGCCGGCAGCAAATACATAGGCAAGCCCCACAAGACTGACGAACATACCGACTAAACCAACGAGCAATAAAGGTCGCCGGCCGGCACGATCCAGTAAAAATATCGCTATGATGGTCGACGCGACATTGACGACGCCAATTCCCACGGTCGCAAGAATGGAACTGCCGGCATCATGAAAACCGGCAAGTTGAAAGATGGTTGGCGCATAATAAATAATGGCATTGATGCCGGTGACTTGCTGGATTAATCCCAGCATGGCACCAAAAAATAAGACAGGCAAAATCCATGGCTGGAAAATTTCGGCGAAACTGGCTTGACGAATTTTCAAACTGTGCTGAATTTGGTTGATTTCAGTCGTCACTTCCGCGCTATCATTACGCAAGCGCGTCAATACATCGCGCGCTTTGTCGATATAATTACGCATCACCAACCAGCGTGGACTCTCAGGTAAAAACAACATGCCGATACTTAATAAAATTGCCGGAACGAGTCCCATGGCAAACATCCAGCGCCACGCGCCGACCGCGCTTGAAAAAGCATAGTCGATGAGATAAGAGCATAAAATGCCAATAGTGATGGCGAGTTGGTTCAAAGTGACCAGGCCGCCACGCAAATGCGGTGGTGCAATTTCAGCGATGTAGAGTGGCGCGGTATAGGAGCCGATGCCAATGGCCACACCAATCAGAATGCGGCCGGCAATAATACCAAAAAGCTGGCTGGCTAATGCAGCAACAGCCGTGCCGGCGATGAAAAGGACTGACACTAACAGCATTAAACGGCGGCGACCAAATACGTCGGTTAAGTGACCACTTAAGAGTGAGCCTGCCATAGCGCCTAGCAGCACGCTGCTGACGATCCACGCTGTCATTTTTGTGGTAACAACGAAGTCTTTTTGAATGAAGAGTAGGGCGCCAGAAATAATGCCGGTGTCGAAACCAAAGAGTAACCCGGCAAGGGCGGCGATTGTGGAGACAGCGAAAACGAGAGAGCGGGTATGCTGCTGCGCTGACATGAAGAATTCCTTCTATAATCCATAACGGGTTGCGGATTATACCGCAGAATTAAAAATATGTCAGAGGATAGTCCTATCCGTTACAATGTTATCGTATGTCTGGAGGTTCACAATGGAAAAAATTGGCTGGGTGGCGTTGGGCAGCGCGCTAGGCGGTGTATTACGTTATTTGCTATCGACACAAGTCTATCGCTGGTTGGGACAAGGGTTTCCGTATGGCACGTTGGTTGTCAATATGTTGGGTTGCTTGTTAGCGGGCGTGTTATTCAGTGTGTTGTTGCAACGCGTGGCAGGTGCTGCGGATACATTGCGTGCGCTATTGATGGTGGGTTTTTTAGGCGGGTTTACAACATTTTCTTCTTTTTCAGTTGAAACGGTGGCTTTGTTTGAAAATGGTGCGTCAGGGCGGGCATTGCTCAATATTGTTGTCAGTGTCACCGTGGGGTTATTGTTAACGAGTATCGGTATTATATTAGGGAGGCAAGGATGATGCAGGGCAATAAAGTGGTCATGGCGCGTATTTATGTGATGGAGAGCAGTGGGCTGCTTAAAAAAATAGTCGATTATCTACAGCACGATATTAAAACACGTGGGATTAGTGTTTTTCGTGCAATCAGTGGTTACGGTGAAACGGGTGCGCATACGGCGGCGTTCACCGATTTATCTTTGAATTTACCGCTGGCAATTGAATTTTTTGATGCGACTGACAAAATGATGGTAGCGTTGACGCATATTGCTACGTGGGTAAAGCCCGAGCATATCGTGTGGTGGGAGGCCGAGGTTAATGCTTGATGCGGTAAGCTATACCATCAAAAAACATCCGCAGGCACGGCATATCAAGTTGCGGGTGAGTTTACGAAACGGCGTGGAAGTGGTGGTGCCACTTAAATTCAACGAGAAAAAAGTCGCCGCATTTGTCGCGGAACATCAAGCATGGATTACGAAAAGTTTAGCGAAATTACAAGAAAAAGCGGCGAGGCTGCCGACAGTCGCGTGTTTTGCGCGTCCCGATGAAATTCGGCTCACCGCATTGGATGAAGTTTGGCAAGTGCGTTATATCGAACATAAAAAATCAGAAGTCATCATGACGCCGCAACGTGTGTTGATTGTGTCGGGTAATGTGACGCAGGTCACTGTTTATAAAAAAATATTGTTGCATTGGCTCAAAGCGCGCGCACGGGTGTATTTAGGCGATACTTTACAACGTTTGAGTGTGGCAACGGGTTTGGAATATAAGGCATTGACCGTGCGCGGTCAGCAAACGATTTGGGGCAGTTGTACCGCTAAAAAAAATATTAGCTTGAACTATAAGCTTATTTTTTTGCCGGTCAATTTAGTCGAACATATTATTTTGCACGAACTGGCGCACACGGTGCACCTCAATCATTCTGCCGCATTTTGGCGCTTGCTGGCACGTTTTGATCCGCAGTGGAATCAACACCGCAAAGCAGTTCGCCAAACAGCGGATAAATTGTGGGTACCGGGCTGGGTGTGATTGATGAAGGCTGCGATGGGGTGGGT
>VFKI01000068.1 GCA_009885665.1 Gammaproteobacteria bacterium | reverse complement strand
TATAAATCGAGGCGAAAATGACATTTCTATTTTGCTCCGACACAATAATCGACATTGCCCATTCAGTGCGCCCGAAAATCAGCGCAGCGCACATCATGTAGTATATCTTTATGCGCATTGATAATTGGTACAGCAAATAAACGTATGTTACCCCCTTTGCCGAGTCTTTTGGTAACCAGAGAGACGGGTTGCCATCTCGCTTCACCAGGCTGAGGATTCAGCACTTCTTTCATTAATGTTTCGCCAGGGGAAATCAAAGTATTGCCTTGTTCATTAGCATGCTTACTGATTTTGCCAGAATTTACCGTTTCACGAAAAAATTTATATAAATCCTTAACCCCGCGTTTTTCAAATTCTTCTGATTTAATGTTAAAACGGACATAATGATTCTTGCTGCCAGGGGCTTGCAATGGAACAATGGGAGAAATGGGATCTGGATGCTGAGGATTATAACAATAATCATGATATGCGCTGTTCCAACGGACAACATGAGCAGGAGTGTTCACATCTTCTTTCTCTTCTTTGCTTTCTTTTTCTTCTTTTACCGGCAAATATCTTCTTTGTCGCAACCCGGCTTTTTTCATCGCATCATTTTCCTGTGACAGCAAAGTTTTATTTGTTAGAGGATAAAGCGTGGAATGCGTTGCGCTTTTTTCTTTATATTCTGTTGCTAATTCTTCTAATAAAAGCATATTGATACTGGAAGACGAATCAGCTAAAAAGTCTATAAAATTAGGTAAGCTTTCTGTATGGAGGGTGCACTTGTCGAGCACTTTATGCAAATTATCCAACTCAGAGAGCTTATGGCATCTCGTTGATGTTGGGAAACGAATACGAAATAGCGTATTGCCTGTACCATTTTCGCGCTGCCGTACAACAAAAATCGTATCATCGGTAAGAAATTGCTTGGCCATTATTTTGACTTTTTTCAAAAAATCTATATTTTTTCTTTCTATTTCTATAAAACTTATAAATTGATTGGCAATATGCTTTGTCATTTTTTTCGTCATCGATAAACTGGCAGGCAAAGTAACTTGCTGATATCCAGCATAAAATTCATTTATCTCATTCAACGAAAGCACTTCTTTCAAAATTTCACATACGGTTTTTGCAGGGACATCAAAATATTTTTTAGCGAGCAGCGTAAAGCTGCTATGCGAAAAACTGGTTTTATGATTAAGGCGTACTTCAAAATATTTATTTTGACCTGATATAAAATCAAGGTCATCCTTGATGCGTGATAAATTTCTTGTTAAATTGAGCTTTCGATAGCTTTCATTCAGCAAGTCACTTAGCTGAAATAATGTCATCAATAATATTGTTACCACGGATTCCATTGGATTGCGATAACCTAACCACCATAACCCAATTGCTGTCGCTGCTATACTGATGCTTATAGAAAGGAATGCTACGGTTTCTTCGTGTTGACTCTCGTTTCTCAGTCGGCAAACTTTTTCACGTAATTTTTCTAATGTAAGCATATCATCAAGACAAACTTCATTATCAAAACCTTTATCCCAACGATGAAAGTATAATTTCATGAGTGGTTGAAATATTAAACGGCTTCCCGCAAGCTCGAGCATCCAAGACGTTAACGTTATGAAACCCGTGATACCAATGTAATGAAAATAATCAACTACAGCATCATTATCCGACTGATTTATTGTATAGTCATAAATAGCAATCATTTCGCCTATTAACAAACGCATATCAACACTGCGTAAGGCATGTTTTTTATAATGCCCTAGTGCAGAGCTAGGAAGCAGCGGTGCAAATGCCATAAACTTCATCAAGTTGTCACGTATATTTATCCTAGGAGAATTAAGGACGTGCAAAAGGAAATGATTATTAGGCAGGCTCTCGATCATTGTCAGACACGGCAACCTTCCGCCAATTGTCATGGTATTAATGTATTTTTTACACAAAACATTCATCAAAGTTTCATCTAGCTGCGGCAATCCTTCTTTGATAAATTTTTTATTCGCCAGCAAAGCATAAGTTTGCTTTTCCAAAAATCTATGAATTGTAAAATTGAATGCGTAAGGGGCGTGATTTAAAAGATATGCTGAGATCTTGATCCATACTATTGTTGTAACAGGCTGAAGAAATAACCATTCAGTAAAATCAGGCAGCAGCAATGCGAGCATTAAATTAAAAACAGCCATCAACGGTTCCCGCCTTTGCTGACGTAATATTTTTTTTCTTGCCTGTCGTATTTTGAGTTCAGCGCGTAAATCTTCTTCTGTCAAGGGTATTTCGACTAATTTTTGGCGGTGTTGCATATTATTTCCTTGGATAATTAAATCGCAAAGTATTGTATTCGCGATAATCATTATTAGCAACATCAGGCGCTCCAGCTGAAAAACGCTTAAAAGAGTCCTCTGATCACGTGGCGTCGGTCATCAACTACGAAAAGCATTTTTTAAGGCTCTGCGCATAAATAACTTTGACAGATTGCGCCCAGCGTGGTGTCAGATATAAGCGTACCGGAAGAAGAAAAATCGCAGAAATACTGAAGTATTTCGAGGTTTTTCGACTGAGGAACGTTTATAGATGATGCCATGATGGGATGCAAGGTGTAAAAGTTATTTATGCGCAGAGCCTAAACCCACAGCTTAACCTGCATGATGACGGCGCCGACAGCGTTAACGGGAACCGCTATAGCGACATAAAGATTTTGACTGTGGGGTTCACTTAATTAGCAAGCCTATTTCATGTGAAGAAAAGAATTTCGCCTCTCAAAATACATAACAGGGCTCTGTCGAAAAGTTTAATTGTAATGCAGCCCAATAAATGCCCTGGACGCAATTACAAATTAGCAGCTAGTGCTCTGTCAATCTTTAATCTTAGGGTGTGATCACCCATCTTGCGTCGACCTTGAAACGCTTGGTCTGAAAAAAATGCTCTACGTACTTAGAGTACGCCTCCGCTTTTTTTCGAACAAAACCTTCTAATCCCTTGCAAGCTGCCCGCCAATCCTAAGATTTAAATTTGACGGAGCACGAGTGCGCCGATTTTTTGTTGCTTAGCACCTAGCGTACTGGCTTGCCACGTCGCTTGCCACGTCGCGTCGCGCCTCGTAATGACAAAACCGCGGCTTAGTTTGACGCGCATGGCGTGGCATCTCTTATGCTTAGCTAAAATATAAAGTAGCTACAGCTAAGTTATTCATAATAAACACAATTATATTGAAAATATTTTGATCAAAATAGTGGAAATCTACCAAATACCGCCTATGCTTAGAGTGTAAATTACTCATTCTTCGCGGAGGTGTATCATGAAACGCATAATGATAAAAACGGCTCTTGCTGCGGCAGGGCTGGTGTTGATGATGGGGACGACGGGGGCGTGGGCAGTAGACTTGCATGTTACCGCATCCGTAACAGCCAGTTGCGTGGTATCGACTCCCAATGATTTGGAATTTGGTACCTTTGATTCAAATGTTGCGGTAAACAAAGATGCATCATCTGATATCTCAATAAAGTGTACACAGGGGTCGGGTTATCGCGTTAATTTAAATGCAGGGGCGAATGCTGTCGCGTCGGGTTTCTCTATACCAAACCGAGCGTTAATAAGTAACGGTAATTATTTAGCGTATAAGATTTATTTCACGTCTCGGACTGCTGGAAATGAGTGGGGTGGAACAGCAGGTGCCGAGTCTGATTATGGCAGGCCGTACCCATCTCATACCACAACAGAAACCGGAGGAGGTGCTACTTCTAATGTAATTCCTGTTTTGGGACAGATTTTGGTAGCTGATATTAACGCCGCTCCTGCAGGAGACTACACTGATGATGTCACAATTACCACATCGTTTCATCCCTAATAACTGACGAGAATAGTCAGGGTGTCACTGTAACTGCCGGCGGGAACATCCTGGCCGGCAGTCACTTCTCCATAAGCTGTAACTGTCGCATTAGTTTGCCCTGATATCATCGCGCTTGTCCCCGTGCCGTCCCCCCAAATGGTGGTGTAAGTCGGATCCGTATAAATATTATAATTTAATTGGGCGATGCCTCCAGAAAGCCGCATTTTACGCTGAGCGATTGTACCAAATCCTCGTTGAATGGCTATTGTATAAGGCGTACCATCAGGCGTACAGCTCACGGTAATGCTGCCTGTGCTGGTCGTGACAGACGCTGAAAATACATCATAACTGCCAAATTGTATGGGGATACTGTTGACATTGCAGCTGGCAATAGCGGCGGGTGAGAAAAAAGATAAGCATGCAGCAATGATCGCTATCTTCATGGCTTTGTGTCCTGTGCTAATAAATGTTTTGCTGGGTCAACTACTGCAGCTGCTGAAATTGGCTGATTCGGGAGTGAAACAGTAGGGCGTTTTTTTGTGCCATGCGTGATGCTATTTTTAGTGATGCAGTTTATTTTCCCCAGATCAGGTATGACATCTGTTTTGCTCGCTGGTGGTAACAGAAAGCTTGCAGTGCAAGATTGGTCATCCCAGGAAACTTCTATAGCGTTTGAATCTTTTAAGTGAGTTAAATAAGTTTCGCCTTGCTCGCCGACAAAATAAGTTTCCTTTTTTGGCAATAATTCAATCGTTGCGCCTAAAGGTACGATTTCCCCTGAGGGTTGTTGGATCAGTGTCAATGTTGCGCTGCGTATTTGTCGAATGCCAAATTTTACCCAAGTACCCGAACGGTAAAATGGTGTTGTCATAATTTGTGTGGTGTCAATTTCAGTGTTTAGCGGTAACGTAGTCGGCGAGATGCTAATTTTGTTAGTTTGATACGGTAATAAGTTAGGAATTAGCAATATTCCTTTGCTATCTGTTGTGCCAGTAAGACCATTGTTGTTGTAGACTTTCACATGTGGAAAACCGCTAGTGCTAACAAGCGCAAAACTGTTGTCAATTAAGCGTGATGCTTTTATTTCTCCCCCAAGGAGCGCGATGCTGCCGTCTGCACTACCTTGGTAGAATGTTTGGTTATCTTGTTCAGTATATTGAATAGAATATCTGCCCATATTATTTTGATAATTTAATGTGCCTGCTTGGGTTTCACTGGTTCCTTTAGCGTAGCCTAATCGATATCCCCAACCTGGACCCGTTGATAAGCTGCGGCTAAGTTGCCAGCTATTAGTTGCTATGTTGGTGTTGTAACGATTGTAACTGTAGCTGGCTGTAGTTTGTTCGCCTAAAATACGTGTAAACAGTAAGAAAAAGGATACGCCACGATTCTCACCATGCAGACTATTCATTAGGGTTGCAGAGAAATTAATTTTGAAAAAAATGTTTTTTGAATATGTTAGGCTGACTAATTCTGCGCTTTCTTGTTCGCGGTTTAGTTGGCGAGTATAGTTGATGCCAACTGAACCGTAGCGTTGTAAATCAATGCCCCCAAAAATTTGGCTAACAGAGCGTGGGGAGAGTTGGTTAGGTGTGATCCCCATATCCGTGAAGTAATGACTTGTTATTTCATAGCTTAAACCAAAGTTAAATCGTTGCGCTTTATGTTGTAGCCGAATACTAGCTAAGCCACCTTTTTTTCCACCCAATAGGCTATAGTTACTGACAGCCGCAGTGCCTGTTAGTGTGCTGGCAAGCGATGGTAGCACTCGGGTGATAGCCATGCCGCCCGCTTGCTCATAGCTCAATGTTTCGCCATGAAATTCAAGACGCGTTAGATCATTTGGGCTGAAAGCATTTGTGGCACTGATTAGAAAATCTTTGTAGTCATAATTGGCTAAGCCTAAATTTTGCCGAATAATGCCTGCTTCATAAGAAAACTCATGTAATCCAGGTTTTAAAATAGAGGTATCAAGAAAGAAATTGCTGCTAAATACCTGTTGTCGGCCTAAAATATCTGTCGTCACGATGCGTAAGTTACCTTGGCCATCGACGAGCGGTACGTTGGTAATATCAAATTGTCCTGGTGTAACTTGTAGCTGTTGTGTTTTGATATTGTTCACGTATAAGTCAATAACAGAAGGTGCAATGGCTGGGCCGCGATAGCCAGGCAAGGGAAAAGTAATAAATTGAGGCTGAGTGCTAAAGTTGCTTGCCCATTGTAAACCACCAAAGCCTACTGAGCCCGACCAACTGCCACCATCACTGTTTAAGTCACCAAAACGCCATGAAGCTATATGCTCAGGTTGATCGTACACCCAGCGGGTGTTGAGGCGTACCCAGCTAGGGCGATCCTCTGGGTTAGAAATAAAAGCGTAGCTGCTGCTGCCGGCACCGGCAGGGCCAAATATATTTAAATCAAATATCCCGCCTATCTGGTCACTGTTGTCTACACGATAATCATTGAGTGAATAATTTAAAAAGCCGCCCCAGTGATCGGGCCGTTTAAACGACATTAAAGAGCCATGGCTTAGATCAATATGATTATTGCGAAAAGACGTTGCAGGGAGCACGATAGTGAGTGATTGATTTTGTTCATCGAATTGCCAGCGTACGCCTGGGAGTTTGGTGATGTTGATGTAACGATTGTTGTTATAAGTCAGTAGCGATATTTCGGATAACTGGAGGTTCCAGGTAGATAAATCATTTTGATTAACCCAGATGTTTCCTTGTTTGTCTTTTAAAATTAAAATGGGATTGGTTTCTTTTTGGTGGTTGAGATTAACTGTCAAGTATAGCTCTTCTAGCGTAGGCTGTTTTAACAAAGGCGTGCTTGCTTTGAGGCTAGTTGATGAGCTGGGGGCGCGCGATGCTATGGCTGGGGTCGAGGAAGAACCCGTTGTAGGCAGTAAACTCTGAAAAGGGTAAATTAATGAAAGCGTCAGCGACGCTTGCGCAAGTCGTTTTATCCGGCTTCTTCCCTTCAAAATTATAAATTCCATTAGTGAAAAGGTGAAGTTTTAAGAGGATAGCGTGATAGTACCATTGAGGGGTGGCGTATTATTTGCTTCCATCATGACTTGGTAATTTCCCTTTGGAATGGACTTTGTTGCCACTGGCACATCAATATATGCGCCAGGTAATACAGTCATCCCGGGCTTGATATCTGCGACTGTTTTCCCTTGGTCATTTGTTAAGGTTAGCTTGGTACAGTATAAATGAATGTTGCCCTGATTAGATATGCGAATGTAGCGCGCGCCGCCCGCCTGCCTTGCAGAAAAAGTTGCCTGATAAATAGGCTGGTCTGGTTCCACAAAAAAAGGTAAAGAGACTGCGATTAATAATGAGACCTTGTTTTTACTTTTTGAAGGGAAGGGATTCGTTTGTCTGATGTTAAGACGATAAGCAATTTCACGTGTGATAGCGGGCAGGGGTTTCCGTAAGCCTACCCGGAATGTCTGGGATTTCTCTGGTAAAACTTTCATAAAAGGTGGCGATAAGATGAGGTCAGTGGTAGGCACGAGCGTCGTTTGACCATTTTGCTGTGTCCAAGAAAAGGCGTTGGCTTGTAGGTATAGTGGCGCATCCGTTTGATCAGCAACATTGGTAATTTGTACGGTATCTACTGGCTGGCTAGCCGTAATGCTGAGGCTTATTTTGTCAACTTTAATACCCATCGCAAGTGTATTTTTGCAAAAAAGTAAGACAGAAAACAATAAGCTTGTGCCAATTAACTTAAGGTAATATTGAGGTTTGGAGATTTTGTTCATTTTTTGTCCTTAAAGTAAAGTTCCGGCTCTATGTCTCTAGTGTCGTGACTAGAGCAGAATTATTCCTGAGTATATGGAAAGTAAACGAGGTACTCCTATTAGCTTGCTGAGTTTGCTGGTAATGATTACACTAATTATTCGATATCATTCATGAATTTTTTAGAGATGTCAAATTTGCAAGGGGCGCTTGGAATGAAGAAATGGATAGCAATGATATCTATCGGAACAATGAGTTTGATAATTGGTAAAACAAGCAGTGCGCTTACCGCTTCGGGTAATTTGGCTGCTTCGCTGCAGGTTGCGGCGACTTGTCAGATTTCAGATGGGTCGCTTGACTTTGGTAGTTATGAACCTATTGCAACCAATAGCGTGGCTGCATTGGATGGCGTAGGGGGCTTTTCTTTGGCTTGTACCCGAGGCGCCACGGCTAAAATTGCTTTAGGAAATGGGTTGTATAATGCGCATGCCAGTGGGACGAGCCGTGCCATGTCCGCCGCGGGATATTATCTTAGTTATGAACTCTATACGGATGCAGCGCGCAGTGTGATCTGGAATGATGCGAATAGAGTGAACTATGCTTCACTGAGTAAAAATACGATTAAGCAAATAGCCGTGTATGGCCGTATTCCTGGCGGTCAAAATGTACCTGCGCAATCATACAGCGATTCAGTAACAATTACGGTATCCTTTTAATAGCGCTAGCTATCATTGTTGTGTACCTACCTTGGCGGGATTATTGATGGGCGAGCCATTGATCGTGATGGTACTATTGGTGTCATTGTCAGAATTGTTACTGACATAGATGGCATTAGCGAGGCTGTTGGTGCCGAAGAGGGTGCCGGTAGTTACGAGAGAAGTGGAGAAGAGGGTGTTGTAAAGCGTGGTGCTGTTTAAGACGATGGCGCCGGTAGCAAGTGCGCCGACTAAGCCGCCGACATAACTTTTACCATTGATGTTATTGAAGCTTGCAACATTGTTGCTGACATAAGGCGTTGTCGTGGTGCCATTGCCAGTTGCAGCGCTATAACCACTGATGCCACCGGTATAATTGCCATTGTTTATAATCGTATTGTAAGTGGCGGTGGCATTGGTTAACGTGCCTTTATTGTAACCTGTTATTCCACCTACGAAGGAGACAGTACTTACAATGGTATTGTAACGCGCACCGCTATTATTGCTTAAATTGATTGTGCCGCTATTATAGCCTGCGATGCCGCCAACATAACTGCCGCCGCTGATTTGGTAATTACTGCTGACGCTGCTATTGATAATGCTGCCATTTGTTGAGTTTAACCCTATCAGGCCGCCAATATAAGATGAGGCTGCACCGCCCATAATTGATGCGCTTGGTGCTAAGGTGCCATTACAATTGCTACTACCACAAATACTGCTGCTATCAATAACACCTGCTACATTATAACCAATTAGACCGCCAATATAGCTGCCAGTTGCGTTGATGTTTGCAGCGATATTACTTCCATCCAGCTTGCTATTTAATAGCGTGCCACTGTTTAACCAGCCGATTAAACCCCCAGTGAAATTAGCGCCACCCATCACGCTAGCTGAGCTTTGCACATTGTTATAATTGGCTAGATTACTGTAACCGCTGATCGCGCCGGTATTACTGCCACTGCTATTTAACGAGCCACCAATGAGTGTAATGTTGGTAATAGTGGGTATCAATGTGCTATTGCCGTTTACATAAGCGGTGAGTATTCCTGCATAATCTTTATTACTGGTTACATTGATGTTTTGTAAAAGCAGATTTTGGATGGTGGTTGCGATGCCGCCATTGGTCGTTGAGTAGCGTACATAACCGAATAAGCTATTGTATGAAACGTTTGCACGATTAATGGTTAAATTGGCGATCGTGTAACCGTTGCCATTAAATGTCCCGGTAAAGGCGAGAATATTGTTACCTAAGGGTGCAAAGCCTAAACCATTATACCAAGCGGCAGTCGCGTTGATATTGCTTGGTAATATAATGTTGGCGGCTAGGGCGTAATTTTTATCTGGTTGTGTGATGATGCCTTGTACGCCATATATATCAATTAGTTGCCAAGCATTGGCAGGCGTACTGCCGTTGCCATTAATGGCGCGGACAAAAGTCCCGCCGTTTAAGTTGAAGTTATTAACAGCAAAAGAAGGTAGCGCTGTGTTCACTTGATACCAGCTCCCCTTTGTTAAAATGAACCCACCTAAAATTATATTGCCTGTTGCCGTTGCTTGATTGACAGGTGAAAGTGTTAAGCTGTTCACGGCGTCGTTAATGCTCGCAAAGTTAATGTTATTGCCAGATAATGTGACGTTTCCGCCAAAGCTGAGTGTGCCATTCCAATTTTGATTGCCATTTTGGGTAGTTAAGCTGCCATTGAGTGTAATCAGGGTAAGATTCGGGTTGCTCGCATTTCCAATGATTAAGTTACCATAATTATTGTTTGTGATTGAGCCGGTTAAGATGACATTATTATTCGTTGTTAAATTGGTATTGATATTGAAATTGCTTGGGCTCGTTACGCTTCCTTGTAAACTAAAGGCATTGTTTAATGTGACGCTTGGAGCTGAGAGATTAATTGCCGCAGCGATACCTGCGCTTAATGTGCTGTTTGCAACTATGCGGGTATCGGCTATTAAATTCATCGTGCCATAACTTATGCTCATAGGATAATTGATGGTAATAATGCCGGTCGTCGTTGGTGCAGCTGCGCGTTGTTGGGCGGTTAAGTTGATTTGCGCCGTTGGGTTAGCGCTGCTGCCACTGATGTTCATAATGGCGTTCACTTGAATATTGCCTTGTAGCGTGTTGAGGCTCAAAATGCCGCCATTGACGGATACTTTATTTGCAACAATATGCCCGCCATTTTCTGTAATAGTGATATTGCCAATGCCTAAATTGCTTGCGGAAATAGTTAGGCTATCGTTAGCTGCCGCGGTATTGTTATAGACAATGTTGCCGTTGCCGGTGTTTGACAAAGAAACAGTAGGAATGTTGTTACTGTTTCTAGAGAGAACAATGCCTTTAACGGCTTGCACATTAAGTTGGGCTGTATTTACTGTACCGTTTTGACTAATATTGCCATTCGTTGTGATAGATATTTTTTGATTTGTTGCATTATTGCCGGTGATAGCAAGATTACCGAGTGATAGTTCTGTATTGCGGAGGTTACGGATATAAATGCTGCCATTATTAGTGTTCGCAATGAGAGAATTTACCGTAGTTGAAATAGGCAATAAAGCAGAACCAATCGATGCAGTGTAAGTATTGCCGCCGGCAAATAAACTAATTTGATTGGCGGTAATGATGCCATTGGTAGTCGATGTCGCCAGGATGTTGCCATCTTGGGTCGTCGCTGCATTTAAAATAATATTGCCATTGATCGTCACATTGCCAGCAACTGTAATGTTGCGTAGTGCAGTGATAGTCCAGGTGTTGTTGGTCGAATTATAGCTGGCGCCTGGGGTAGCCGTATTTAAAGTACTTGCTGTCAAAGTGAAATCAAGTGGTGTGCCGATAGCCGGTGTTAACGTTAAGGCTGTGGCATTGATGTTAGGTGCGACATTGCTTTGAACGAACGTGTAATTGTTTGCGGTGAGCCCGCTGCCTGTGATCGAGTATTGCCCTGGCATACTGGCTTGGGTGGCAGTGGTCGCCCAGCTAAGCGTGCCCGTCATGCTGCCGTTGCTCAAGCTGGTTGATAAGCTGTCGCCACTGACAAAGCCGGTGACTGTGCCGGATAGACTAGGAATTGGATTGCCTACGGTGCTGCTGACAGCGTTGGCAACATACGTTAATGTGGCGGGTGTAATAGTGCCACTGGCAGTTTGTAGATTGACGAGATAATTGTCACCACCAACACCGTCATTAATCGCATAAATCGGTGTGAGCGTTTGACTGATCACTGTGTTATTTATATCGCGTGCGACATTAGCACTGCTATATCTTTGTGTCAGATTGGTAAAAGTATCTGTTCCCAATAAGCTATGACTGACGATGGGAGGCGTGGAAGATGCAGTGTTTCCATCATATATTTTATTAGCTGTTTGCGCAGTAATGGTTAAGGTATAAGGTGTAATGGTTCCGCTCGCCGTTTGAATAACGGGTGCATAGTAATTATTTCCGTTGTTACCATCAGAGATAGTGAAACCGCTGGGCGTTAAAGTACTGCCATTAGTGCCTTTCACATTTTTAGAAGCAAAGACTTGTACGAGCCCCGGTAAGTTATCGCCAGGTTTTAAGCCATTCACGATAGGCGTCAAGTTGGAAGTTGTCGTACCATCGTATACCTTACTGTCTGTCAGTGCTGTTATTGTCAATGCAGCTTTATCAATTGTACCGACTGAGCTATTGACGATCAAATTATAATTTTGGCCATTATTGCCATCATTGAGGGTATAACCCGTTACAACAACTGTACTGCCGCCTTGTCCCATGACGTTGCGTGAGACAAAAGCTTGGCTTAATCCTGTTAATGTATCGCCAGCTTTTAATCCATTATAGCCGGGGAGTAAGCTTGACTGTGTCGTTCCATCATAAACACGTACCGTGTTAGTCGCATTGATTGTTAACGTGGCTTTATTAATGGTGCCACTGGCACTATGGTAAATAATATTGTAATTATTGCCGTTATTCCCATCATTAATGGTGAGCCCCGTTGAGTTTATGACGCTTGCATTGCTACCGACTGATACATTGCGAGAAGCAAAGATTTGCTGCGCTGGGGTGATAATTTTATCGGTACCAATGAGTGTTGTGGCATTTGCTACGTTGCTAATGCTGCCAATGCTGCCTATGATAGTGGGCTTGAGCGATGATCCTCGATTACCATCATATACTTTAGTTTCACTGCTAGCGTAAACGTCTAAGGTATAAGGCGTAATCATGCCAATTGAGGCAGTTGCTATTGCAGTGTTACTAAATAAGATGGAATCGCCATAGCCATAAACCGTGGCCGTACCATTTGTTGCTGTGATAGCGTTGGTATCGAACACGACACGTATGGTTTTACTCGTGCCGGCGTTTTTATTGTTATAAGTTCCATTGCTGGGCGCAACTATTGTGACAATATCACCATCTACAATGCCACTTATCTGACTCCCAGTGATAGTGCTGCTGATTATGCCGCCTATTCCGGTAGTGCTATAAAGGTAGTTGGCGGCGTTTAAGGTGGCAGTAGTCGTTCCGTTATAAATTTTGCTGACACTGCTGTTTGTATTCAATAATTGGCTGAGGTTAATGGATGGCGTGTAAAGGTAAACAAAACCATTATGCGTCGCATTACTATCAAGTGGAAGGTCAATGCCAGGATAATAAAAATACTGCTTAAACTGATACACCAAGCCACCCCGATCATCTCCACCATTCGCCACCGTCGCAAATGGATCGCCGTTGCCTGACCACACTAAGAAGCGGTAACCGCTACCGGCTTGCAGCGCGGTGCTGCCGGCGTTATTTAAGAATTGATATTCGGCATATAAATTGATGTCATAGGTTGAGCGCACGCTGCCATTTAATTGAATTAAACCAGCATCGACATAACCCGCGCGATTGATTTCTGTTAAGGCATTATTGAGATACACCATGCCGCTGCCGGTTGAGAAGGTCACTAAGGCGCTATAGCCGCCGACGGTGTCATTGAAATATTCAGCGCCTGTCGAGCCGCTTGCATCTAACACCCAAGGGCCATCGATTGGCGCGTTGACGGTCAACGTGCCACCATGGATTAAGGTTAAATCAGCGCCTAGCGTGATAGAACGCGGTGAAGTATTGAGATTTGGCGTAATCGCCGTAGTATAGGTTTGATTGCCGGTGGTGGTAATGTTGCCGCCATTTAAATTAATCACGCCAGTGGTGCTGTTCACACTGACATTGCTTAATGCGACGTTGCTGCCGAGTGCATTGTTAATGGTAATATTATTTTGCGCTATCAAATTTAAATTAGCAGCGCCATCGATATTAGCGTTTACGTTAATCATGGCAGCGCTGCTGATTAAGTTGATATTTACGGCATTATTACCAACGACTGCGATGGCATTGTTGACATTTAAGGTGCCGGCGGTGGTGATGTTTGCGCCGCCATTGCCGACGCTGAGTTGCGTTAAGTTGAGCGGATTACTGCCGGTGTTATTGATGTTAATAATGCCATCGTTAGCAGCAACATTTAAGTTATTGACGTTGGTGAGTAATGGTGTTGTGCTGGTGCCGATTGCGCCTGTATAAGCGCCGCCGCCAGCCACCAGTGTTAAGGTATTTGCGGTCAGTGTGCCACCACTATTTTGTTGCAGAATACTACCATTCATTGTGGTGCCAGCAGTGAGGCTTAAATTAATACCGCTGAGATTGATATCTCCGGCGATGAAGACATTCCGTTGCGCTGTCAACGTCCAGGTATTATTGATTGGTCCGGTGCTGTAATTATTTAAACTGGCGTTTGAAGTCAAAATAATATCGAGTGGATTATTATTTGCGGTAATGACACCAGTAGCAGCGGATACAAATGTTAAGCTGTAATTATTACCATTATTGCCATCGCTCACACTGCCGCTTGGTGTTAATGTTTTGCCGGTACCGATCGCAGCGGTGTCATAGGTTTCAATAAAGTTAGCGGTGTCACCTGATACCAAAGCGCTGCTCGGCGTCGGCGTGGCAGCAGCGCTGGTGGTGCCATCATAGGCTTTGGTATTTGGCGCGGCAGTCACCGTTAACGCTGCTTGATAGACGGTTAGCGTGCCGGTGTTGTTATAAGTAATAGTGTAATTACTTGGATTAAATGTACCGCCAGTTGCATTGCTGATTTGTATGGTATACGGCGTAGTGAATGCCGTGCCTTGTGGTGTGGCGGTTGCGTTGGCGTGGAAGGCGGTGCCGGCGCTGGTGAGTGTGACGGCGCCAATGGTTTCACCATTTTGTAATCCGCTGCTGGCAAAACCGTTGACGTTGTCTAGCGTTAAGGCTTGGCCGTAGGTTTTACTGGTGTTGTTGGCGGTGAGGGTGAGTGTGGCTGGGGTGATGGTAAACGTTGCGACCGGTGGTGTAGTTGAAAGCGCAATCGTGTAATTGTTACCGGCGGACAGCGTGCCAGTCGTATACGCATAACTACCGACATTTTGACCCGCCACACGACTCAGTGCGCCGGTGAGTAAAGCAGCAGAGTCACTGATTTGGACGCCATCCACCGTGGCATTAATAAAGCCGCTGCTGTTGTACGTGAAGGTAGGATCCGTGGCGCCATAGACTTTTTGCTGACCGGCAGTTGGGGATATGGTGAGGGGGGCTGGCGTGATAGTTAATGATGTGGTTGGGAAAGCTGGCGCAACGTAATTGCCGCTTGGCGCAGATAAACTAGCGGTAATTAAATAGCTGCCGACATTTTCACCGACTGCGCGTGAAATCGTGCTGGTGCTGCTGGTTAGCGCAGAATC
>VFKI01000019.1 GCA_009885665.1 Gammaproteobacteria bacterium | reverse complement strand
CTAGGAAAGTGTTGGCATGCTAAGCTGCGCGGCCTTGGTAAGTGGCGTAACGAGGGCTTCGCCCGAGTAGCCATCTGAATGGTTACACTAAAATATTAAAGAGAGCAGATTATGACGATGCCAAATATAACCCAGCATATAGCCCAGTTACTCAGTAAGGGACGCCAAGATCAAGATATTGCTGCAAAAAATGCGTCCGATGTCATTCTAACGGATGTCAGCAAAGGACTGAAACTGGGAGACAGCAACGACTCTGGCCATGACGGCGTGCGTAGCTGTTTTGAAGATCGCAATGAGCATGACGTCGGTTTTACTGTATATGGCCACGCTGATCTTCAAGCGACTTTAGTCGGAAATATTATGCGCAGCTGCAATGCTTCTGTGGACCAATATACAGATGGTGGCAACGACTGCCCGGAAAATTTTTTTAAGTCGTATGGCTATTGTCCAGGTAAAACACTGGGTTTTTGGATGCAGCTTGACTTGCATATAGAAGATTTTCATGGCAACCCTATTGTTGCTGACCCTTGTATTGTTGAGCAAATTAACTGGATGTGTAGCAGTTCAGGCCTGAACGGCAGCTATGGCACACCAGCAGAAATTGCGAGAGATCAGGCCAATGCCGATGCCCTTAATAGTGCAAAGCTAGAAAAAATAATGGCTGGCAGTCTTGTTGGCGTCGCGGCTGCTGTTGTTCTTGGCTATGCGGCCTGTCGTCTTTTCAGTCGGTGTTCCCCTCTAGATGATGAGCAGCAACACGATAATCGTTCTGAAGCTTCTCCACCAAGCTATGCTTATGCTTCTAGCGTGTCGCCGTGATTTAAAAGTCGTAGTCAAACGTAGGCTCTGGGCAAACTAACAAGTATATTGCTTTCGAGCTCAGTGAGCGGCATAATTGGATCAAAATGAGGAGACTGTTCGCATTTTGCAGTGCAAACGGTATATACAGCATGGAGCGCTGCGATGATCATTATTGTTGATGACGTCATAGATAATGCAATCAGTAAATTGATCAATCTGATCAAAAGCAGACCCGCTTATCGGCATGAGAAAGTCGTATTATTAAGCAATGACATATTTAAGACCTCTCCCACCGCAGAAGGGGTGCTCAGTCAAGGCGATTTTCATTATTTCGATGATGAGCAAATAGATCCACAAACCAAGCAGTCTTCACCCATAAAGCATTTAATATTGATTGGACATGGTTCGCCTGGCGCAATGGGCGGTTATGCTGCGGAGCAAATCGCGGAGCGGTTATTCAGCAGCATGAGAAACCTAAGAAATGAACGCAAAATCGATATAAGGAAGCAGCTAGATGAAATGTATATTTTTTTATGCGACTTGAATTACGATGATAGCGCGGGTGTTTTTTTTATGTCGATGCCAGAAAAAATATCTCATGAACTTGCCTTGCGAAATATCGACATCCCAATAAGGGCGATTACTAAAAAAATCATGCCGTTCGATCCCGTATACAGAAAAGAGATTTATTTGTCCCCTACCGAGAAATCCTTGCAAATCACCGCGTTCAACCCAGCGAACGATGAAAACTATTTTGCTTTACTAAAAAACAATTTTTTATTGGCTCTAAAAAAATTAAATCTTGAAAATTTAGAAGATAAAACCAGCGAAATATATTTGACTACAAAAGAGGAAATATCTTTATTAGAAAGAGAAGAAGCGCAACTGCTTAGAAACTCCATGGAAATACTTTATGACTGCGATGATCCTCTCGTGTGGACAAAAGAAAATGAAAGCTGCTTGTTTCCTGCGAATATGCTTAGATATGCTCAACACATCAATGCGCATATCGATATGCTAACGCTGACCATAGATTGCCTACAAGAAGGCGCAAAAAGGCCAGAGAACAAGACTATTTTCGAATTAAAGGAAACGTTAAAAGCCATTGCGCAGGCTTTTCCTAGCTTAAAACCACATATCGAAAATATATTTGAAACGCCTTTTGGCTTTGACGAAAAAAGCCATGAAGAAAAAATGGAGATGATGAAATTTTGTCTTGGTTTTGGTTTAATATTACTTGACGATATATTTGAGATCAATGTGAAAAAATTTTTACTCTATCTTGATGAGGCGTTGGAAAGAAATAGCGCGCGCGATATATTAAACATTTTGATTTACGAATGTATAGGAAAAAAAAATGAATGGCGCGAACGGATAGAAAAGATCAATAAAGCCATAAAACGAAAAACAGAAAATAACCCAGAGGAAAACAAAGAGCAGTCTGGCACTGCAGATAGCGCGTTTGACAAAATAACATTTTCTGCTAAATTGGCCATGTGGAAGGCTTTAGAAGAAGGGGGGAATGAGGTACAATCTGGGCGAGCTGGAGGAAAAAGCGCTTCTCAAAGCGGAAAGGGTGTTGGAAAAAAACAGGGGTAAAGCATCATGTTTAAAAGAACACTTAAGTATATTGATGATCCATCATCCGATGCGCGATATAATATGCTATGCAAAGAAATAAATGAGGCTGAAGGTGTTGGCAAAAATGAAAAGCTCGATTTGCTGCAGTCATTTATTACTATTGAAAATGAAAAAACATTATATCAACTTTCATTAGAAACATTGAAAAAAATAGCTGAATGCGCCAATTTAAAACCTGATCTATCTGGAGCCTTTGCGGGTAAATTAAAGAAAGCTGCTATTATCGGAGAAGATAACGACAAGAATCATTGGCTGGATGCCTTGCCTCCAGGCCAGGAGGGGCCGCAAATGGGTATGTAAGTAATTTGTGAGCGCCTCAAAAAAGCTTCTTTTGGTATAGCTATTCAGATGGCTACTCGTCGTTACATTTTATCTTCAATTTCGACGGTAGCACTGTCTAATAGCAATGCGGCGGGATCGTCCGTGTTATTTAAAGATTGATTCGCAACGAAGGCAATTAATGTATTATTTTCCAGACTCGCAACAGGCGCAGGTTTGATACCCTCAATTTGACAGGGATTGTTGATATGTAATAAGTTGCCATTGCCATGCATATCCTGAAAATTTAAATCCGCTTTAATGCCCATTCTCGATAATAAAGGCGTGGCGGTGAGTGTCAAGCTGCCGCCTGGTAATAATGTTTCCATCGGAAAACCCACTGAGGTGAAAGGTGTGCTATTGCGCAATGTGCTGTTGCCCATAAAGCGTAAGCTTTGTTGGCTATGGTTGATGATGGTTAATGTGAAAGAAGTCGGTTCAGGTGAGCGAATCGCAAAACACACATTTACCATGCAGAAACTGATAAATAAAATAAGTAAACGCATGAAAAAAACCTCTAAATCAAGATAAATTGTCGGTGGAAGGATGCACAGGACGTGGCCGTCCTTGCTTACCCGCCATGCGCCGGCGATGGCGCACGCCGCCCCGCCTATTTTTGCGACGCGGCGGTGTTTCAATTGGAATGGGTAAGTCGGCTTCTGTCTCAGCAATTTCCTTGCTTTCTTTTACTTCCTTTGTTTCCTTGACGCCCTTGAGTAAAGCCTCGCGACTTTTTGTGTCGCCCGCCGCAAAGCGCGTCCACCAATCTGCTAGTGCGGACAAGCTTACGTCATTTTCACTGGCGGCACGCAGCAATAATAAATCATATGCAGCACGAAAACGGGGATGTTCCAAGGCGCGCCACGCGCGCGTGCCGCGTCGTTGCGTGAAATGATATTGCAAGGCAATAATTTCGCGGACGGTGATGCTGAGCTGGCGGGGGATGGCTAATTGACGAATTTGTTTTTCCAATACGGTTTTTAAAGCGAGCTCTAATGCACCGTAAGGGGATAAAGGTTCTGCTTCATGCGCGTGTTTGCTCAATAAATATTTGGCACGCGCATGCGTGGGATGCCATAAAAATGCGGCAAATAAAAACGCCGGCGATACGGTTTTACCTTGCGCAATACGTTGATCAGTATTTTCTAAAGCCGTTTGCATCAGTTTTGCGGCGGCAGGCTGCGTGAGACTCTCAGCCGTTTGTGAAAACAAGGGTTCGAGTAAATGATATTTTTGCAATAAACGAAATGTTTCTGTCAGCGCACCTTGCTGAAAGATTTTTAAAACTTCTTGATAAACGCGCGCCGGCGCGACTTGCGTTAATAAATGTGCCGTTTGACTGAGCTGTTTTTCTGTTTCCTCACTAATGCTTAATCCTAATTTGCCCATAAAGCGGATGGCGCGTAATAAACGAATGGGGTCTTCTTGAAAACGTTTGGCGGGGTCACCTATCATATGCAAGCGTTTTTGCCGAATATCGTCCATGCCGCCGACAAAATCAATTACGCTAAAATCGGCGATATTATAATACAGCGCATTGATGGCAAAATCGCGCCGCCACACGTCGTCTTCAAGCGTGCCATACACATTATCACGGATGATCATACCATCACGCGATTTAGCATGGTGTTCGTGGCTGGCGTTTTCATGGTGGGTACGGAAAGTGGCGACTTCAATGACGTCGTGGCCAAATAAGATGTGTGCTAAACGAAAGCGGCGACCAATTAAACGGCAGTTACGAAATAGGTGACGCACTTCTTCTGGTAAAGCGTTCGTGGCAATATCAAAATCTTTGGGCGTGCGACCCAGCAGTAAGTCGCGGACGCAGCCACCGACTAAGCAGGCGGTAAAACCGGCTTGGTGCAGGCGCGTTAATACCTTCAACGCGTGTGGGCTGATGTTGTCACGCGATAAAGTATGTTGGTCGCGCGGAATGATAGTTGCCTTGGCGAGTTGCTCGGCAAGTGATTTACCGGCGCGCGTTGCCGTGCCGCCCGATAGGCGTTTAATGAATTTTTTCAACAGCTTAATAATGGCTGCATTACTCCAGGAATGCTCAAAAGTGCAGATTTCTGCGTATAGTACCACACCTTAACGCATTTTTATGCCTTTGCAAACACCACGGCCGTATCCAACATACGGTTAGAAAAACCCCACTCATTATCATACCAAGACAGAATTTTCACTAAATTGCCCATCACTTTAGTGCATGACGCATCGTAAATGGATGAAGCAGAATGATGGTTGAAATCGACAGAAACCAGCGGTGCGATATTGATATCGAGTATGCCCTTTAATGGGCCGGCTGCGGCTGCAGTCAAACACTGTGTGACTTCTTCAACCGTGGTGTTACGCTTGGCGACAAAGGTGAGGTCTATGACCGACACATTAATGGTCGGTACGCGAATAGCAAAACCATCCAGTTTGCCGTTTAATTCAGGCAATACTTCGCCCACGGCTGCCGCCGCACCGGTCTTAGTGGGAATCATGGAATGTGTCGCAGCACGTGCGCGACGTAAATCCGTGTGATAAACATCCAATAAAACTTGGTCGTTTGTATAAGCGTGCACCGTATTCATCAAGCCTTTTTCAATACCGATGGCTTCATGCAATACTTTCGCCAGTGGCGCAAGACAATTAGTGGTGCAAGAAGCATTGGAGATGACGGTGTGAGAAGATTTCAAAATGTGATGATTGACGCCATAGACGATGGTGGCATCCACACCGGTGCCCGGCGCGGAAATAACCACTTTTTTAGCGCCCGCTTGCAAATGTTTTTCTGCTTTTTCTTTACTGGTAAAGAAACCCGTGCATTCCAGTACGACATCTACGCCAAGTTCTTTCCAAGGCAATTTAGCCGGATCACGTTCGGCAACCACTTTAATCGTGTCGCCATTAACGACCAGATCATTGCCAGCAACAGTGACTTCGCCGGGGAATTTGCCATGCGTGGTATCATAACGTGTCAAATGTGCGTTGGTATGCACGTCACCCAAATCATTAATAGCGACAATTTTCAGCGCGGGATATTTTTTATTCTCGTAATGCGCCCGCAGAATATTGCGACCGATGCGACCATAGCCATTAATGGCGATGCGTAATGTTGTCATGATGTTTTCTCCTGAGTGACACATATGTTAATGCGAGCAACAATATTTTCTACCGTAAAACCATAAGCGCAAAATACGTCTTTGGCCGGTGCTGATAAACCAAATTGATCGAGGCCAATCACACATCCTTCGCTGCCAACGAAACGATACCAGCCGTCGGTGGCGGCAGCTTCAATTGCGACACGCACCTTCACTTTTTTGGGTAGAACGCTTGCTTGATAAGCAGCATCTTGCGCCAAAAAGACATCTACGCTTGGCATGGAGACAACGCGCACGTGTAGGCCATCCTGTGTTAATTCTGCCGCAGTATCAAGAGCCAGTGTTATCTCCGAGCCTGTTGCCATGATAATCACATCGGGCGTGTCGCTGCAATCTTTTAAGATATAGCCGCCGCGACGAATATTTTCAATTTGCGTGGCGGTGCGTGATTGGTAAGCAAGATTCTGACGCGATAAGGCTAAACAGGTTGGGCCATTGATGCGTTCTATCGCCATTTGCCAAGCAATCACAGTTTCAACTGTGTCGCAGGGGCGCCAGACGGATAAGCCTGGAATTAAGCGTAATGAAGGTAGATGTTCAACCGGTTGATGTGTTGGGCCATCTTCGCCTAAGCCGATTGAATCATGTGTATAGACAAAAATCACGCGTTCGCGCATGAGTGCCGATAATCGTACGGCATTACGGGCGTAATCAGAAAACACTAAAAATGTGCCACCAAAGGGTAGGATGCCGCCGTAGAGCGCCAAGCCATTCATGATGGCTGACATACCAAATTCGCGTACGCCATAATACAGATATTGACCAGCGTGATTGTCGGCAGAAAAAATACCGACGTCTTGCCAATTGGTGAGATTGGAGCCGGTAAGATCGGCTGAGCCACCCAACATTTCGGGTAAGTGAGGGGCAAAATGGTTAAGACATAATTGCGATGCTTTGCGTGTGGCGATATTTTCTTGTTTTTGCTGTGTATCCGTTAATAATGCGTTGACCAATTCCAGCCAATTATTGGGTAATGTCCGCGCGCGGCGGCGCTGTAATTCGGCAGCAAGTTGCGGAAATGCTGCAGTATAACGCGTAAATGTATCTTGCCACTGTTGTTGACGCGCAGCACCCTTGCTGCGTGCATCCCAGCCAGCGGCAATATCAGACGGGATTTCAAACGCGGCATAAGGCCAATTTAATTGCGCGCGCGCACCGGCGATTTCGGCTTCCCCCAATGCTTCGCCATGTGCTTTGGCGCTGCCGGCGCGCGTGGGCGCGCCCCAGCCAATGACCGTTTTACAGCAAATCAAGGTGGGACGATTTTTTTCAGCCTGTGCCGCAACAATCGCTTGATGAATGGCGTCACTGTTATGGCCATCCACATCGGCAATGACGTGCCAACCATAACTGGCGAAGCGCTGTGGGGTATTGTCAGTAAACCAACCTTGTACATCGCCATCGATCGAAATTTGATTGTCATCATAAAATACAATCAATTTGCCTAATTTTAATGTGCCGGCGAGGGAGCAGACTTCGTGCGAAATCCCTTCCATCAAGCAGCCGTCACCGACGAAGGCGTAAGTATGGTGATCGATGATGGGGAAATCGGGGCGATTAAATTGTGCGGCCATATGCGTTTCAGCAATCGCCATGCCGACGGCGTTGGCTAATCCTTGTCCCAGTGGGCCGGTCGTTGTTTCGACGCCAGGCGTTTCAATATTTTCAGGATGACCCGGCGTATTGGCATGTAATTGACGAAAATGACGCAAATCATCGCGCGAAATAGCATAGCCGGTGAGATGCAGTACGGCATAAAGCAGCATCGAGCCATGGCCATTTGAGAGTAGAAAACGATCGCGATTAAGCCAGTTTGGGTCGGCGGGATTATGGTGTAAAAAATCATTCCATAATACTTCGGCAATATCGGCCATGCCCATTGGCATGCCGGGATGACCTGATTTAGCACGTTCAACTGCATCCATACTGAGCGCGCGGATGGCATTGGCAAGTTCGCGATGGGAGGGCATATGCGTGATCCATTTCTATAATGTGGGCGACATATTACCGCAATCGGTGGTTTAAGTGCTATAGGCTCTCAGATATGCCAACAAGAAAAAATAGCGCTGAGAGGTGGGGTTGCTTTTCGTATTTGAGTTCGCTACTCTCAAAAACCGTAAATATTCAGCGGGTGTCAGATTTTGCAGAAAACGGCCGGATTTGAGTTAGTCAATGCAGTGTGCTGCGTACTTCAGTTCTTCTACCTTATCTTTTGTAATAGATACAGGGTTTGTGAGAAATTGCTGAAAAAGCGGCGTATGCATCACAATGAAATGCGCATTTTAAAACATCTTTCGCAAAAGAGTAGCCAAAGATGGCTGTTCGTCTGAGGCACCTGAATAGTTCCCGCATCTTGAAGTGCGAACGGTATTATAATAATTTTTATAGGAGTTTATAATGTTTACAACAAAAGAAAATGAACGCATCTGGGTTGATGAAAGTAAAGCAACGAGTCAGGAACTGAAAAGTGTGCCTTCTGACACAAATGTAGATTTTTACCAGAGGACATGCGCTACCCTTAGACAAGAAAACGATGCGCTCAAAGCAGAGGTTGCTTCGCTTTATAGAGGAAAAGAAGAACTTAACGCCCTTATTTTTACAGTACTGGAGCCTAAAGTTTCCCGCCTAGAAGAAGAGGTTGACCGACTTAAAAAATCCACGATAAGGGTAAGTCCGCAAGAGAAAAAACTGTTTAGCGAAATTCGGGGTCAGTTGCCACTCAGCGATACTCGCAACCCAATAGCTGCTTTACTCAATTTTTGTAAGCATACATTGCTATTTGAGGTGGATTTTCGACAAAACTCAAATATGAATGGCTCTAATTATCAGGTAAGCATATTGTTCCCAGGGGAAGCAGCGCTCAGTTGTACGCGTGAGAGCTCTAAATTAAAGTCAGCAAAGGAAGCGGCTGCAATAGCAGCGCTTGACAGACTTAACGATGATGATAGTGATCCATTATATAATAATCTTTTAAAAATTATGAGGAGTAAGATTCTGAGCAAGAAGGGGATTCAAGAGGATAGGTCTGATTTTTTAGAGGAAAAGTCATCATCCCCTTCAGCACCCGAAAGTTTACCCTCCGTCAGAAATTCATTTCCTGAAAACCGTAACACGCCTGGGCGGGTAGACTTAGCGGAGGCCCCTGGTGCAAATGGGATAAATAATAACTATGTTTATACGTCTAGTTATACGCCTAGTTATACGCCTAGACTGTTTTCAGGGGCACTGCCAGATCTCTCTTCACTGCTGAGACCCGTGCCCGAGCTCCCGTCCGCCAACCCGAATGCACCTGGAGTGTCTTCAGGGGCACCACTGCCAGATCTCTCTTCACTGCTGAGACCCGTGCCCGAGTTCCCGCGCAGCACCCCCCCGCGGTTTTGAGTTGGCGCCTGAGACATCAGTGACGCCCGCTCAGGTGACGGTGCCATAATCTCGGTGGTTAATCCGTGTTATCCAACCGGCATTCCGCACCAAAGTATTTTTTGTATAAATCGAGGCAAAAATGCGTTTTAAAGCGCAGTTTACACGCAAGTAAATGAGCATTTAAAACGCCTTTTTAACGAAGAGTTATCAAAAAAGACGGATCCTTGGAATGTCGGTTAAAAGGCATTTTCAACGCGGAATTATCAAGAAAGACGAAGGTGCGGGATGTCGGCGCTAAGTATACAATCATGACTTAGCGGGAGTCGCTGGCTAGGTGCTTAGCTAATCTTTTCAACCTGTCTTGTAGTCGCTATACTGCGGCAAGTCATATGCCATATATTTTTAGCGGAGTCAGCATGAAATTTCGGTTTGTTTTTTTGTTTTTTATCGGATTAACGTTGAGTAGTTGCGGTGATTTAACGCAGATGTATATTCAAAATAACTGCAACACTTCAGCGGCTTATGCGCATGGCGTGAATGCGGCTAAAGATGGCCGGGATATGGACGGTAATTACGCGAGCAGTTGTCCGGTCAATCAGGATGAAATAAATACGGCTTATCGAATGGGGTTTAAATATGGTTTGTCACATATGCCGCCTCCACCGCCTGCGCAAATTAATGTATTTGATGGCCATGGGCATCATCACCACCATCACGCTAAGGAGTGTCTGCAAGATAACTTTGGTCACCAGACCTGCGGATATGGTTGTGTGAAAACGCCTTTCGAAATTCAGTGCGCACAACTGCCGCATGATAGTTGTGTAAAAGATCCTTTCAATAATATTCAATGCGGGCGAAATTGCCGAATCGATGCGTTTAATAATATTACCTGCGATAGCAAGGAGTGAGGTCTAGTATGAAAACCCGCAGCTTGACGCCGGCCGCTCGAGCGGTCATCTGTGAGAGGGCGACTGAGCCGCCCTTCTCACATGCTTATACGGATCTGGAAGCGCCAGGTAGCTGGTTGTGTCGGCAATGTGGTTTAGCCTTGTTTCGCGCGGTAGGGAAATTTCATTCGGGTTGCGGCTGGCCATCGTTTGATCGTGTGATTGGCGAAAATGTGCGTGAAGTGCCGGATGCGGATGGTCGGCGGATGGAAATTATCTGCGCTCGTTGTCGCGGCCATCTGGGGCATGTATTCCGTGGTGAAGGATTTACCGCGGAAAATTTACGTCATTGCGTCAATGGTGTGAGTTTGGATTTTGTGTCTGATGAAGATGTATTGGATACGGAAGAAGCGATTTTTGCGGCAGGCTGTTTTTGGGGTGTGGAATATTATTTAAAAATGCTGCCAGGTGTTTTGAAAACTGAGGTAGGCTATACCGGCGGCCACACCGATAAACCCAGCTATAGCGATGTGTGTAATGGCAGAAGCGGTCACTATGAAGCCATACGCGTATTATATGATCCACGTAAAGTGAATTACGAAACACTGACTAAATATTTTTTTGAAATTCATAATCCAGAGCAGATTGATGGCCAAGGTCCCGATCATGGCGAGCAGTACCGTAGCGCAATTTTTTATCATGATGATGCGCAGGCGAATATAGCGCGTGAATTGATTGCGCTATTAACGCAAAAAGGTTTGCATATCGCGACGCGTATATTGCCCGCCGCACCTTTTTGGACAGCCGAAGATTATCATCAGGATTATTACACGAAAACCGGCAAATCGCCTTATTGCCATATGCGGGTTAAGCGGTTTTAGGTCGTAGCGCGGGTGTGCTTAGCAGGCATGCCCTTGCCACTGCCCCCAGCGTACACTGGCGGATTCATCGCGGCCATTAAACACTTTAACTTGTATCCCTAAAATACCTTGTTCGGCTAAGGCTGCTGGCGCTACGGTCAATTGCGCTAAAAACCATCCGGACAATTCTTCTAGCGTGACATTGCAGATCGGTAAAACCACGGCGTCGGTTTTTAAAAAAGAAAAGTGCTGTTGGTTGAAATGGACAATCCAATGCGCCGATTGTTCTTCAAGTTTCAACCAAGGCGATTGACCCGGCAAGATGAAGTGATAATCCAGCGTGGCGCATAGCGCGAGCAGTTTATCGCGATAATGGCGTAAATCAAGCGCAAGGCCATGCGCGCCAACGATCGTATGCAGCGCGACGTTTAATTGATAATCATGGCCATGCAAGCTTTCGCGTACGCGGTCAGATAGCATCATCAAGTGGCCGGCAGAAAACTTTAAGGCATTGCGATGTAGTTCGATGACGGCTGTTGTGCGCACGTCGGGATCCTCGTTGGGTCGTAGCGGAGGCGCATTATATACCGTTCGCCCCTCAAGATGCGAACGGTATCCTTGATTTGACGAGCGGCACGAAATGAATTCGTGCACGCTCGCTTAAGGGGCGCATCGCGATGCGCCCCTTAAGCAACCCCATCGCGTAATGACACACTTTGGATGCTTCGCATCTTCAAGTGTAATGGCTGTACCTAAAGATCGTGGCGTCTGTCTTGTAATTCGAAGCCTGTTAAGCTGAGCGCGGCGTCAGTAGTAAATCCCATGACTTTGACGGTTTCACCCATGGCAGTCGGTAGCGTCAAGGTTTTGATCGCTTCGGCGGCCGTGTGGACTGCCCGCGCATCCGTCAAATGTGCGGCATGTTCGGTCAGATGATGTGCAAGTAAAAAGGCGGCTTGGCTGGTAAATCCGGCTAAATGTAAACCCGCGGCAGTCGCATCTTCTGCCACGGCGGTAAAGTCAACATGCACACTGATATCTTGTAAGCCAGGTAAAATCAGTGGATCCGCATGTGCATGATGGCGATAAAAACAGGTGAGCGTGCCATGCGTGCGTGCGGGATGATAATATTCACGTCGACCATAACCGTAATCTATAAAAAGCGCGCCACCGATTTTGATTTTAGCGGCAATATCGCTCAGCCAGTGGCGCTGTGTCAGGCGAATTTCGCTGGCATAATTTTCGGTAAATTGACATTCCTTATTTAATAAAGCAAATTGTTGTTGCAGCGCAGGTTCAGCTGCGCGCGTTTGCCAGCGAAAGCCGCCATGATGCGATGCCACACAGCGTTCCATGCATTGGCCATGCTGTATTGTAAAGCAGTGAGCGGGCAGCGCATCCAATACTTCATTGGCATAAACGAGACCACAAAAACAATCAGGCAAGTGATCGTGCCAGCGTATTTTATCAAAATAATCGGGTAAGGCGGCGCGTAATAATACGGCTTGGCGTTGGCGTAACGTGGCGCTGGGTTCGATAATGATGTAATGCTCAGGTAGTGCGGCGATTGTGCGAAGTGCCAATAACATATCGCGTGCGAATACACCGGAGCCGGCGCCAAATTCAGCGATAGTGTTTGCCGCAGGCTGAGCCGCGCGCAATGCAAGCCATGGCTCAATCAGGCAGCGTGCAAATAATGGCGTGAGTTCAGGGGCGGTGATGAAGTCGCCGCTGCGGCCAAATACAGCATGGTCGGCCGCATAATATCCGAGCGCAGGTGTGTATAATGCCAGTGCCATATAGCGCGCAAATGAAATTGCACCGCCAGCGTGGGCGATCTCAGCATGAATGCGGTCGGCCAGCGCGTCGCTGCGCGCGCGATCAGTTGGCTTGGGTAAAGGTAATGTCATAGCGGCAAAAGTAAAAGAAAGTATGCATCATTCAAATCGAGAGGTTATCATGAAAACGCCGTCAATATCAGTGGCTTTGATTACCGGCGCGGCACGGCGTGTCGGTGCGGCCATCGCGCGCGCGTTGCATGCGGCCGGCATGGATGTCATTTTGCATTATCGTCATTCAGCTACCGAGGCGCATGCGTTGTGCGCGGAATTAAATGCGCTGCGTGCAAATTCAGCGGTGATGTTGGCGGCTGATTTGCGTCAACCGGCTGCGGCATTGGCGGCGATAATGGATAACGCCGTGAATTTTTATGGTCGCTTGGATGTGTTGGTGAATAATGCCTCGGCTTTTTATCCGACGCGACTGACAGATACATTTGAAAATTTAGAAACGCGTTGGGATGATTTAATGGCAGCCAACCTTAAAGCGCCATTTTTTTTAGCAACAGCAGCAGCGCCTTGGTTGGCGAAAACACAGGGCTGTATTATTAATTTATGTGATATTCATGGGATAAAACCCTTGCGAAATTATAGCATTTATTGCATCAGCAAAGCGGGCATTATGATGCTGACGCGAACGCTGGCAAAAGAGTTGGCGCCAGCGGTGCGTGTAAATGGTGTAGCGCCAGGCGAAGTCATGTGGCCGGAAGGTGAAAGTGCGTTAGCGGATAGCCAGAAGCAACAAGTGATTGCGCGCATTCCGTTGGGCCGTATTGGTAGCCCGGAAAATATTGCCGGTGTCGTACAATTCTTGGCGCTGGATGCGGGTTATGTGACTGGGCAAGTATGGCGTGTGGATGGCGGACGTTTGATGGGGTAGAAATAGAAATAGCCTGTTGTTCTGTTAAACAAAACGGTATACTGCGAGCCTGCAGGTTTGGATCTCAAGGACGCAAAGAATATTGCATGAACGTAACCTCTACCCTTCAAGCCACCCCTTTGCATGCTTGCCATGTTGAGGCAGGTGCGCGCATGGTGCCTTTCGGTGGCTGGGATATGCCGCTGCATTATGGTTCCCAATTAAAAGAACATCACACTGTGCGCACGGCGGCGGGCGTTTTCGATGTTTCGCATATGACGGTCGTTGATGTGACCGGTGTCGATGCGCCGGCGTATTTACGTCATTTATTGGCTAATAATATTGATCGCCTTGCGCCTTTGCAGGGATTGTATACGTGCATGCTGAATGCGGCGGGTGGTGTGGTAGATGATTTAATTGCCTTTAAACTCACGCCGACGCATTATCGTCTCGTCGTCAATGCGGCGACGCGCGCGAAAGATTTGGCGTGGTTGCAACAACAGCTGGCGCATTATAAGGTGAATGTGCACCATCAAGATCAAGTTGCGATGTTAGCTGTGCAAGGCCCTGCGGTTGCGGCGCGCATCCCCGATATTTTTCCTACGGCTATGCAAGAAAATATTGCGGCATTAAAACCTTTTCATGCGACACATCATGCTGATTGGTTTGTATCACGCACCGGTTATACCGGCGAAGAGGGTTTTGAAATTATTTTGCCGGCGGAACAAGCGCCGGATTTTTGGCGTAAATTACAGGCGGCAGATATTGCGCCGTGCGGCTTAGGCGCGCGTGATACCTTGCGTCTTGAAGCGGGTTTGAATTTATACGGTCAAGATATGGATGAAACGGTCACGCCGTTGGAAGCCAATCTCAGTTGGACGGTTGCATTTAATCCCGCTGATCGTGATTTTGTAGGCCGTGCTGCATTGGAAAAATTAAAGCAAACGGGTGTGTCTCACAAATTGGTAGGCTTGGTGTTACAAGGAACGGGCGTATTGCGGCACGGTCAAAAAGTGGTGACGTCCGCGGGCGTAGGTGAAATTACCAGCGGTGGATTTTCACCTACGCTGTCAATCGGCATCGCCTTGGCGCGTATTCCATCGGCCGTTATTGAAAAATGTGAAGTGGAGGTACGGGGCAAGTTGTTACCCGTGCACATTATTAAGCCGCCATTTGTGCGGCACGGTAAAAAGCAATTCTAGCCTGGGAGTTTTTAATGAGCAGTGTGCCTAAAAAATTGCAATATTCTAAAACCCATGAATGGGTAAGGGAAGATGAAGATATCGTGACGATTGGTATTACCGATCATGCGCAATGTATGTTGGGGGATTTGGTCTATGTTGAATTACCGGAAGTGGAGGCAGGTTTTGAAATCGGCGAAGAATGCGCTGTATTAGAATCTGTCAAAGCGGCCGCTGATGTTTTTTGTCCGGTGTCAGGTGAAGTTGTGGAAATTAATACGTTGCTGTTGGATCATCCGCAATTAATCAATGAAGATCCTTATGGTCGCGGTTGGTTATTTCGATTGCGTCCTTTTGAAAAAGAACGTCCAGAATTATTGGATGCAGAGGAATATAATAAACAGGTTGCTTCAGAAGCGCATTGAGTATAGCTTCTTTAGAAAAATCTTTTGGCATTTCGCGATGGGGGGCTCCGGGGGGAGAATCGTGATTCTCCCCCCGGCTTACCCTTAAATTGGCGAAGCCAGTGCTGCGATTGAATGTGAGCTATTCCAATTTATTTATCTGAAATACTATAGGTTACTGTTCAGGTGCGCCGTTGTAATGACTGTTCATTTATCTGAGAATTTATAAATGCCATTTATACCGCATACACAACAAGATGTTGCAGAAATGTTGTCAGTGATTGGGGTTGACAGCATTGATGTATTGTTTGATGAAATCCCGGCTGATTTACGCATTAGCGGTTTGCGCGATATTCCGCCGGCGTTAAATGAAATGGCATTGCTACGGTTAGCGGCCACGCGTGCTGAGCAAGATAGCGGTAAGCTGTGTTTTATCGGCGCGGGCGCATACGAACATCATATTCCAGCGGCGGTTTGGGAAGTGGCGACGCGCGGCGAATTTATGACGGCCTATACACCGTATCAAGCGGAAGCCAGTCAAGGCACATTGCAAGTATTGTATGAATATCAAACCATGATGGCGCGTCTCATGGCAATGAATGTATCCAATGCATCACTTTATGATGGCGCCTCGGCGTTGGCAGAAGCCATTTTAATGGCCATGCGGTTAGATAAAAAAAATAAAATCCATCGTATAGTCTTACCAACCAATTTACACCCACATTATCGCGATACGGTTCATGCGATTGTGCGTCAGCGTGATACAGAACTATTAGCAATCCCCTTTGATGCGCACAGTGGCAAAATTACCGTTGAAATGCTTGAGAAAATGATGCCGGACACTTTCACAGCATTCGTCATTCCGCAACCTAATTTTTTTGGAGTATTGGAAGATATTGATACACTGACGGATTGGGCGCATGCGCGTGGTGCGCGCGTCATTGCGGTGGTCAATCCATTGGCGATGGCATTATTAAAGCCGCCGGGGCAGTGGGGCAAAAAGGGTGCGGATATGGCTTGCGGTGAAGGTCAGCCGTTGGGCGTGCCGTTGGCATCGGGCGGACCGTATTATGGATTTTTATGTTGTCGTACAGAAGATATTCGTCAATTGCCAGGGCGCATTGCGGGGCGTACGCGCGATACGCATGGTCGCAATGGCTTTGTGTTAACGTTGCAAGCGCGCGAACAACACATACGCCGCGCGCGGGCGACATCGAATATTTGTACCAATCAAGGGTTACTTGTGACGGCCAGTACGATTTATATGAGCATCATGGGCGCCACGGGTTTGCGTGATGTGGCATTAACGTGTCATGCGAATGCGCGTTTGTTACGTGATAAACTCAAGGCAGTTGCGGGTATACGGTGTTATTTTGAGAGTGCATATTTCCATGAATTTTTGGTGCAATTGAATTGTCCGGTCGATGGTGTTTTGACACAACTCCATAAAAAAAATATTCAGCCGGGATTGGCGACAAAAACGTATTATCCTGAATTAGGTGAATGCTTATTAGTGTGTGTCACAGAAACTAAAACGCCGGCAGATATCGATTATTTCATACAGCAATTAATATGTGCTATGTAGGATGGTGACCATGCCTGAACTCATTTTTGATTTGTCACGCAAAGGACGTTGTGCACACGCGCAATTACCACCAAATACCCTGCAAAATGCAACAGATATTCCTGCTGAATTATTACGTGTGCAGCCGGCGGCTTTACCGGAAGTCTCCGAATTGCAAGCGGTGCGGCATTTTACCCGTTTGTCGCAATTAAACTTTTCTATCGACACACATTTTTATCCGCTGGGGTCGTGTACGATGAAATATAATCCACGCGGGGTGCATAAAGCAGCGCAATTGCCTGGGTTTTTGCAACGTCATCCCCTGGCGCCGGAGAGTCATAGCCAAGGCTATATGGCATGTGCTTATGAATTACAGGAAATTTTAAAATCAGTGACCGGTATGCGCGCCGTTTCTTTAACGCCGATGGCGGGGGCGCAGGGGGAATTTACCGGTGTTGCAATGATACGCGCGTATCATCATGCGCGTCATGATCGAGCGCGTACGGAAATGCTGGTGCCCGATGCGGCGCATGGTACGAATCCGGCGACGGCGGCGCAATGTGGTTATACCGTGCGAGAAATTCCGACAGATGCCGATGGAAATGTGAATATTGATGCGTTGCGTGCAGCGGTCGGGCCGCAAACTGCCGGCATCATGTTAACCAATCCATCAACGTTGGGCGTATTCGAGCAAAAAATAAAGGAAATCGCCGCTATCCTGCATGACGTAGGGGGGTTGCTTTATTACGATGGAGCGAATCTCAATGCTATTTTGGGCAAGGTGCGACCGGGTGATATGGGTTTTGATGTCATGCATATTAATTTGCATAAAACGTTTGCGACGCCGCATGGCGGTGGTGGGCCGGGTAGCGGTCCTGTGGCGGCCGGCGAGCGTCTTGCCGCATTTTTGCCAACACCGATGGTGGGAAAATCGGCGACGGGTTATGAATGGCTCACAGCAAAAGCGTGTCCACAGACGATAGGCCGTTTATCTACTTTTATGGGCAATGCCGGCATTTTATTGCGTGCTCATTTTTATGCGCGTTTATTGGGCGCGGCAGGGATGCAGCGCGTGGCAGAATTTGCAACATTGAATGCGAATTATATGCTGAAGCGTTTGACCGCGGCAGGATTTAACGCAGCGTTTCCTAAACGGCGCGCGAGTCATGAATTTATTATTACCTTAAAAAAAGAAGCAAAAGAATATCATATTAGTGCGCTGGATGTTGCTAAGCGGTTATTGGATGCGGGCATGCATGCGCCGACGATGTATTTTCCTTTGTTGGTGCCTGAGTGTTTATTGATAGAGCCAACGGAAACGGAAACGCGTGAGGTGTTGGATGCATTTGTGGCGACGATGATCCTTATTTTAAAAGAAATGCAGACACAACCTGATAAAATTAAGCAAGCGCCGCAATATTTGCCGGTGTCGCGTTTAGATGAAGTGGCGGCAGCACGTGAGCCTGAGGTCGTGGCGGGGCAGGAAGTGATAGAGCATGCGTAAAGATTTTTATGAGAAAAGAATAGGAGAAGTCAGGTGGAAGGAAGGAAAGAAGCTGATATTTTTGCTCAGCAAAGAGAAAGCATTCTCAGGATATTAGATGAACATAATAGGATTAAAGCTGGCTCGGAAGCGCGACTACACGCATTTTGTCAATGCGTGTTTAATTTTAGCGTCGATGTTCGCGTTTGTGACGTGGGATCCCGTAGTAGTAGGGCGAATGTTTTTTTTAACGGTCAGTGCGTATTGGGTCGCGACGTGATTGGTTCGCCAGAAAACGTCGTGATTGAAAGTGCTGTTAATCGGGTGTTTGATAGGCTATATACGGATCCTGAATGGTTGGATTCGTTGATGCCTTACGTAAGACCAGAGCGTGGTGTTAATACGGTTGAGCGTGAGCAAAATGCGGCAAAAGCAGGAAAGCAAAGCGAAAAGCAAAGCGCCGCTTCGCCGGTCGCGGCATCTTCTTTCGTGCCATTTTCTTTGTTGAATCAAAAAAATAAACATGAAAGTGTAGCGGCTGCGCGGCGCTCGCGGAGTGAGGATGCGCGACGACCTGCGATGCAGCGAGGGTAAGAGAGCAGGGCGTGCGCGTCGTTGTTATTTCGTGCACGTTTCTTATCCGCCAATTTTCAACTTTTCCCAGTATTTTTCATATAATGCTAATGCGTGTTCGCTGAGGTCTTGCTGAAACGTGCCACGCTTCATGACGGTCGCGTCAGGATAAATAATGGGATTATGCTGAATATTTTCAGGTAATAATTTACGCGCTGCTAAATTGGGTGAGGGATAATTATTGTCGAGGCTGACGGCTTTATCGACATCGGCGCGCAACATGAAATTGATAAACTTATAGGCATTCGCTAAATGCGGCGCATTTTTTGGAATGGCAAACGTGTCTACCCAAATAACGAAACCTTCTTTGGGATAAATAAAATTAAGTTTGTCATTTTCTTGCGAGGCTTTATAGACATCCCCATTCCACGCCATGCCGGCATGGCTGTCGCTGTCTGATAACAGGCTTACCACAGCGTCACTTTTGTAAATATGGATGTTGGTACGCAGGGCAGATAATTTTTCATACGCTTGTTCGATGTGTTCAGGATCACTATCATTAGGCGAATAGCCGAGCGTGAGCAACGCCATCGAGAATGCTTCACGCGAATCATCCAGCAGCATCAATTGATCTTTGAAGCGCGGATCCCAAAAGTCAGACCAGCGTGTCACGCTCTTGGGGTCAAATTTGTCTCGGTTGATATAAATTCCGGTCACGCCCCAGATGAATGGGATAGCATAATCACTGTGTGGGTCATAGGATTGATTTAAAAATACCGGGTCAAGATTGCTGTAATTCGATAATTTGCTGTGATCTATTTTTTCCAGCATATCATTTTTTTGCATGCGATGAATAAAATAGCTGGAGGGCTCAATAACGTCATATAATGCTTGGCGATTCGTCTTTAATTTAGCATAAAGTGTTTCATTATTTTCATAGGTCGAAAAGTTTACTTTAATACCCGTTTCTTTTTCAAATTGCTGAATGGTGGCATCTGGAATGACACCTGACCAAGTGTAAAGATTTAATATATTTTCATCAGATGCGTAGGCGATGTTGCACAGGCCGAGCAAAGCAAGGGTAATGAATGATTTTTTCATTTTTTCTTCCGAATTAATAATTGCGATAATACGACTAGCGCGACCGTCACAGCAAACATGACGCTACATAACGCATTGATTTCGGGCTTAACACCCGCGCGAACCATGGAATAAATGCGTAATGGTAAAATGTCGAAGCCAGGACCTGATACAAAATAACTGATGATGACATCATCCAACGATAACGTGAAGCTCAGTAACCAACCCGCGAAAAGTGCCGGCCATAACAAGGGTAAAATGATACGCGTAAAAATAATCATATCCGTCGCGCCCAAGTCGGTTGCCGCTTCAAAAATATCAGGGTCAAAACTGACAATACGGCTGTAGACCGTTACGACAACAAAAGGAATGCAAAAAGTAATATGCGCTAGCAATAAACTCCAAAAACCAAGCGGAATATTGATCAGGCTAAATAAAATCAACAACGCAATACCCATGACAATATCAGGTGACAAAATCAATACAAAGACCAGTGCATGTAATAATTGCTTGCCACTAAATAGGTAACGATGCAACGTGATCGCCGCTAACCCGCCAATCGTCATGGCGATCGTGGCCGCGGTGACCCCTAATAATAATGAATGGCCGGCCGCCACCCATAAGTCACGATCCGCCCATAAATTTTGATACCAATGCCAGGAAAAACCATGCCACAGCAAAGAATATTGTGCTTGATTGAACGAATAAGTGATCAGCACAAAAATAGGTAGATAGAAAAATATCAGGATGGCACTGACATAACTGATCGTCGGCAAGCGGCGTAGCGAATGTAGCAGCGAGCTCATGCGGATAATTCCTCCTGCATGCGGCCACGCATATTAGCCCAGTAAATCACCAATAATACGATAAGCAACAGCGTGAAAATCACGCTAATCGCCGAACCGAGCGGCCAGTTTTGTGCAACGAGGAATTGATTTTGAATTAAATTGCCGAGCAAAATCGTTTTTGAACCCCCTAATAAATCGGGGATATAAAAGATAGTCATTGCAGGTAAAAACACTAAAATGCACCCCGCCAAAATGCCAGGTAACGTCAAGGGTAAAATGACTTTGCGAAATGTGGTGAAGCGATTGGCGCCTAAATCACGCGCGGCATCTACTAAACGACCATCGAGGCGTTCAATATTGGTGAGTAAGGGTAGCACCATGAACGGTAATAAATTATAAACTAAGCCGATCATTACCGCGGTATCATTAAATAATAATGGCAACGGTTGCGAAATAATATGCAGCCAGCGCAAGGTGGAGTTGATCAAGCCTTCAGGTTTTAATAAGGTAATCATGGCATAGCTGCGAATCAGCGAGCTGGTCCAAAAAGGAATGATGATAAGTAAGATCAGCAAACTGCGGAAACGTGTTTGTAAACGCGCGATGATATAAGCAAATGGATAGCCTAATACTAAGCATAGTAGCGTGCAACCGCCGGCGACATAAAATGATTCTTCAAAAATTTTTAAATAAACAATATTGTTCAGCTGCACATAATTACTGAGGGTGAAGGGTAGTTGAATGAGATGGCTGTCACTGTGCGAGAGAAAACTGGCGATCGTGACAAGACCAAATGGAATCAGTGCAAATGCCAGTAACCAAAACCAGATGAGAGTGATAGAGCCATGTTTTAATAAGTGGTCAGACTTCATAAGGCAATATCACCTCCCAGCCTGCCAGCCACGTAATGAAAATTTGCTCGCCTATGCTATATTCCAGTCGATCATCATCTTCATCAAAAAAACGCGTGGCAGCCAGCAATTTACCATTATTCAAGCGCAACATCAGATCGACGGTCGAGCCTTTGTAAATGACTTCTTCAACGACCCCTGGAAAAACAGCATCGGCATTGTCACAATTTTCGGGTGTATCGGCGACGCGCAAATCTTCTGGGCGCACTAAGATATGGGCTTTATCGCCAACTTGAAAATTGTGCGGGCTTTTGATACGCCATTGACGGCCTTCAATATCAATCGTGATGTGCGTGTCGTCAACGGCTTTAATATCACAGTCGAAAATATTCACTTGACCAATAAAGCTTGCTACCGTTAAGGTTTTTGGATTTTCGTACACTTCGCGCGGCGTGCCAATTTGTTCGATGCCACCTTCTTTCATCACCACAACGCGATCCGACATCGACAAAGCTTCTTCTTGATCGTGCGTTACAAAAATAAAAGTAATGCCGAGCTTACGCTGTAATTGCTTTAATTCGATTTGCATGGTCTTGCGTAAGTGATAATCGAGTGAGCTCAACGGCTCGTCAAGCAATAATACCAACGGCCGGTTTACCACAGCACGCGCAATAGCGACACGTTGTTGTTGGCCGCCACTTAATTGTTCAGGTTTGCGCTGTGCATATTTTTCTAGCTTGACGGTCTTCAAGACATCCGCCACACGCTCATTGATTTCTTTGTTGGGCCGTTTTTGGCAACGTAAACCAAACGCAACATTTTCATGTACGGTCATGTGCGGAAAAAGGGCATAGCTTTGAAAAACAGTATGGACATGGCGCAAGTGCGGCGCTAAACCACTGACATCGCGACCATTGATATGGATGCTACCCGTGGTCGGTTCTTCAAAGCCGGAAATCAGGCGTAGCAGCGTGGTTTTGCCACAGCCGGATGGGCCTAATAGGGTCAGAAACTCACCATTACGCACTTCCAGCTCAATATCCCATAGGATTTCTTGGCCGTGGATGGTCTTGGCAACATTGCGTAGTTCGATAACATTTTGAATCATGCCGGCTGTCTGCTCCCACTTAGGCTACAGGTCAAGGCAGCAAATTATCGGGCTTGAGGGGCGAGATGTCCAGTAAATATGGGTCTTTTCGTGATGGGGCGGGAAATTTGCGCCGCCTGTGTGTGCTGGCGTCACGCGGAGGTGTCTCGCGGTTAGCTGTGTGTTATTATTTTACGTCATTGTTCGTGTCGTAAACGGTAACTGTTCAGGTACCTTAGGCGAACGGCCATCTTTAGCCAATCTTTTGCGAAAGGTGCTTCAAAATGCTCGTATATTGTGATGCATGCGCCGCTTTTTCATCAATTTTTCACAAAACCTTGG
>VFKI01000120.1 GCA_009885665.1 Gammaproteobacteria bacterium | reverse complement strand
GAAAATGGGTTTTAAATGCTCATTTACTTGCGTGTAAACTGCGCTTTAAAACCCATTTTTGCCTCGATTTATACAAAAAATACTTTGGTGCGGAATGCCGGTATAAGCGTTTAAAACGCAGCGTTATCAAGAAAGACGATACCGGTTGTCGATCAGAACCGACATTATCTTTTGTAATAGAAATGTCGGTCAGAAGGTCGTGCGCCGCGGATTATAGCCAAACCGTTGTAACAAGCGCATAAAATGTCGACCTTCTTCACCGGTATCTTCATAAACATACGCTTTGACATAGCTTTGCAACACATAGGTATAGGGCGAATCGAGTAATACACTTAAAATACGCTCAGCACGCTCAATATCGCGTGGCACATCGGTATTACAACTTTGAAATAAAATGGCTGTCAGCATTTCCGCGTGACACGCTTTACGCACTGCATTCACTTCACGAAAGCGTTGTAAACAAAACTGTAAAGCACGATCGCGATTCCACTCACGCCAACGGTCGAAGTAATCGAGTGCTTCATCTTTTAAATGGTGGACTTCGGAAAATTTTTCACCCTGCGTGATATTTGACGCCGCCAGCAAAAAATAAAGCGCCGGCACACACGCCTCCACATTTGCCCACGAGCAATTACCGCTCACTTGCGCCGGCACATGCAACTCAGTCAACGGCACCAACTGCAACCACGCCGGTAGCTTATGATTAATCGAATCTGAAAATTGCTTGCGATAGATTAATTGCTGGATAAAGTCTGCATTTAACCGCTCAGGACGCCCCATCTTATAAATCACAATATTGTCATACACCCGGCTATCTTCGCGCCGGTCGCATTTAACCAATAAATTTTGCATGCGAATAAAGGTAATCGCATGCCCTTCATATGCCACCGGAATCACCAAGGGATCGTCGCGCAATAATCCTAAAATTTCTGACTGATGCTGCGCAACATCGATACGATAGTGTTGATAACGAATCAACCGCGCCGCGCGCTGCATGACAGTCATAATTTTTTCACTTATCGCAAGCGCCCCCGGCACTTCTCGTAAACGCCGCGCAGCAAAATGATGGTTAAATTGTTGCAGCGAATCGGTAATAATAGCCAGTGTCACTTCTGGTAAAAAACCTTCAAAATCAACTTCGACGAATTTTCGATTAGGCGTAACCATACTGGCAATGCCGATTAATTCAAAAAAATGACCGAGTAACTTGGTATTTACATAATCCTTGGTAAATTCAAGGCTCGCCCCATTTTGTAATAAGAGATTTTTTATTTCAGTTTGCTGACGTAAATAAGGCATGGTCAATACCGGTTGGCCAGCCAAATTAACCGCATTGGCATCAGCACCTTTGGCAAATAGCGCGCGCGCGATGGCTAAATTATTATTTTCTGCTGCCCAATGTAATGCCGTATTCCCCACGCTATCTTGATAATTAGGATGAGCGCCATGATGCAATAATAATTGTGTCAACGCCAAATCATTGACGAGTGCCGCCTCCACCAAAGGAATAAAACCATATTCATCCAAACCATTCACATCTGCACCACGCGACAAAGCCTCACGGACACGCGATTCGTCGGATGCTATGATGGCATTCGCTAAAGTAAGCATAATCGTCTTTTTACCATGGTCATGATTAACACCGCATTAACTAACTATTATAAAAGATAAGGTAGAGGAACTGAGTACGCAGCACACTGCATCAGCATTAACGCGTAAGCCGCGGCGGACTATAGCCAGGCGTATATTGATGCGTCAACTTAAGCTGGTTCTGCAGCTCATTCCGATTTTCCTGATTCATATCCCCAGCCACTTCACTATTTTGTGGATTGCTACTCACTTTTGGATCGGCGCCATCGGGTCGATTTGCCAACAAAGGATGCGCGCGGAAATTTGCACCCGCGCCACCCGGGCTGCTACCCCCTGTCCCATAGCCCGCGCGGCGTCCTGCTGTGACGCGTTTGCCCTGTTTAATATCACGCATTTCACGGCGGCTATCGCGCTGATTCGGCACATGCTCGGCGACTTTAACCTGATGCTGCGCCAATAAACGTTTAATTTCACCCGGCGACAATTGATCATCGCGCGGCCCAACTTGTGCGGCATCGCGATAATGGAACGTTATTTTACCGCTGGCACCCCCTTCGCCATCTTCGCCGCCTTCGCCGCCAGCGTCATCCCCCTCATGCCTATCCTCTAAGGCATTGGGCAAAGCGCCAGAACGCAATAAGCGTTTTAAAATGCCTCTTTTACCACCCGATGAGGCGCCACCGCCGGTATCGGCGTTATCAGCATCTTCATCATCATGAGATATGGGCGGTTTCATGTTTCACTCTTGTTAATAACAGATAAATCTTGCGTCGCTGCACGCCCTGCCACCAGCGTTGCCGTTACCATCGTTCCAGCAACATTCACCAAGGTTCTGACCATATCAATGACTTTATCTATGCCCAATACCATCGCCAAACCCGCAAAAGGTAAACCCACACTAGACAACACGACCATGGCCGTCACTGTGGCCGTCCCCGGCACGCCTGCTGTACCAATACTGGCGACAGTCGCCGTGAGGATGATCAATAAATATTGATGCCAGCCCAACGAGATATGAAACAAACTGGCGGTAAACAAACATACGATGACAGGATAAGTCGCTCCGCAGCCATCCATTTTAGCATTGGCGCCGAGCGGCGCCACAAAGGAAACGATTTGCTCTGAAATCCCCACACGCTTGCTTAAGGTCTCAACCGTGACGGGCAAAGTTGCCAGGCTAGAAGACGTAGTAAACGCTGTCAACAGCGCGGGCCATACCCGCTGCAAAAAGCGTAATGGATTAATACGGCACACTGCTAACAATAAAAAACCGTAGACGAGTAATTGCAAGGCGCACGCCAAATACACGGTTAAGATAAAACGCGCAAACGGTAATAGATTGCTAAATCCATACTTATTGGTGACTTCGCCAATAAATACAAAAATGCCAATGGGCGATAACCGAATAATCCAGCGCGTTATTTTCATAAAAACACTGGCAAGCCCAGCAAAAAATTGTCGCACAGGCTGCACTTCATCCCCCCCTAGCGCCAGCGCCACCGCAAACACAATACCAAAAAGGATGATAGGAATCACTTTGCCACGCGCCATTTGATCAAACAAATTATTGGGCAACATATCAAGCAACACTTGCGCGAACGTTGGCACATGCTTGAGGGTGATAGGTGCTTGATCCGCAGGAAAGCCCTGCCCTGGATCTAACCAATAACTGCAACCAAATCCAATGAATGAAGCAATCAGTGCCGTCAACAAAAACCAAAATAACGTCCGCGACCCCAAGCGACGAATATGCGCCATGCTTTCTAATTGGGTGAAACTGTTGACAACTAACACGAAAATCAGCGGAATAATAATCATTTGCAACAATTGCAAATACGCCTGCCCCAGCGGGTGTAGTGCTTGCATCCAACTGATTGGTACGCACTTACCAAAAATTGCACCCAAAATAAGTGCCAGCAAGCATTGTATGCCAAAGCCAGGTTTAGTGAATTTCATCTGATCGACCTCTGAAAACGATAGTGCAGCGTCATGCATGATAGCATTTTTTTTAAAGTGCGTTATTCATTATTTATAACCATTCAGCACAATTTATTTATCTGAGATACCATAGCTGAGCTACCATCGTATTGCTTGCGTAGATGCGATAAGATGCCGCTATAATATTGCACACCCCATTTTAATCAATCGAGGTAACCGTCATGTCTATTTGGAAAGTATCAGCAGGGGTTCTAGTAGGGACATTTGCCCTTGATATGCTATGGCTGGGCGTCATCGCAAAATCGTGGTATCGCAACAGCTTGGGCGGATTGTTGCGTAGCAATGGTGCGAATCTGACGCCTAATTGGCCAGCAGCGTTCCTGGTTTATCTGGCAATTGTCATGGGTGTTGTGATGTTTGTCTTGCCAAAGGCCGGTAACAGTCTCAGTGTTGGATTTTGCTGGGGCGCGCTATTTGGTGCTGTAACGTATGGCATCTACGATTTTACCAACTTTTCTATACTCGCTGGCTGGCCGTTAAGTATCACGCTATTGGATTTTGCTTGGGGCATGTTCTTGTGTGGCAGTGTATCTACGCTGGGCGTATGGTTACAACGTTAATCTATTTTGCGACGCAGCGTAGGAAAGAAAAAGGGCGTGATGCGCTGGTAGGCCACATAGGCGGCGCCACGTGAGCGCAGTGAACCCGCTTCGGTGAGCGGGCCTGTCACTCGAGTGAAAATGATATACAAAATCAGCGGTGAAGCAAGTCCTAATAGCCCACTGACGGTGTGCAGGCAAAATAAGGCGAAACCGCACCAGCATACCCAATCAAAAAAATAATTCGGATGGCGACTATGTGCCCATAATCCCAATTGACACACGCTGCCAGGTTGCTTACGACTTTGTTGCAATTGCCAATCGGCAAGACTTTCCCCTAAGATTCCCAGCAAAGTGACAGCAGCAGCAAAGCCATCCAGTGCATCGAGTGGCAAAGTGCGTACGTGGGCAATCTGCATAAAAAGCAGTGAAATGAGCCAGATCAGCGCCGCCTGAAGTTGGTAATTCAAAAAATATCCCAGTGGACGAGCCAATTTCCAGCTTTGCGCCAATTCCGTGTAACGTTTGTCTATATGCCCCTTGCGCACCCGTGTCCACCACAGATAAATTGCCAGGCGTAATGCCCATATTATCAGCAGGATGGCAACCAGCATGTTACGTGCACTGAAGTCGCCATGCCATAAATAATACAATCCCGCCAGCATTAAGCCGAGTGACCAGCAGACATCCACAATTGCAGGATTCCTCAGCCATACATAAAATAGCCAGACCAAACTCATGCCAGCAAACAGCAGACAGTAAACTGTAAAAATTGTTATAAGCATAATACTTTTTACTCCTTCGTTTGTGCGTGCTTCCTATTGCGTCTCAGAAAAATTTCTTAGCTTTTCGCGATAGGGAGCTTAGAGAGGCTATTCCAATTTATTTCTCTGAGAAACGATATGTTGACTGAGCAATAGACACAACGGTAACAGGCAAGCGGCAGTGAGACCAATAGCGATGCAAGTAAGATAACCATATGGCAATATTGCCGCTTGTAGACGTACGCCGCCCGCATAGGCGAACGCAAAACCAGGCAATGCCAATAGTGCTGTTAGCATATAGCGGGTGTGCAAAAATCCGAGTGCGCTAACAAACAGCAAGGCAAAATCCAGCCAGAGCATCCACATCCATGGTGGCGACAACCAACCAGCAAATGGGTTAGCGGCAAATTCAATGGCGTGACAGCTTACATAAATACTATCCATCAGTATGCCACCCAGCACCATGAGTAGCACCAGTCGCCATGGCGCAATAAAGTCTCTCATTGTGGCAAGACGCACTGTAGGATGGCAATATCGCCATACACCCATGCGTATGCTGGCAGACACTGCGAGTACTGCGATCGCCAGCACGCCATGCTGGCGTGCAGCAAGTAGCATGCATGTCAGCCAGCCACTCTGGTAAACGATAAAATAAATGAGATATTCAATTCGCGGTGTCATATTACCCTTATGAAAATGCTATATACTCGGTTCCGCAGTTTTTGCATATGAAGAAATAGGGGCTCTTCGCGGTTCTGTCGGAGCAAAATAGAAATGTCCCCCTCCAGGCAATTTAGAAATGTCCCCTTTTTTCTAGGGGAGGGGGTTACTGAAAGATGGTATTTTGCACTGAAAGCGCCTG
>VFKI01000106.1 GCA_009885665.1 Gammaproteobacteria bacterium | reverse complement strand
GCCTTTCCAACCTTAACGCCCAAAAACCAACTAGATTTTGAGCCCTTAACGGGCTCAAAATCTCAATACACATCACGCACCGCTCCGCGTGTGCTAAAAACCATAATAAGCAACGGCTTATAAAAACGTAATGAATTTCATTTACTATATTGTTTCTATATGAATTGCGATATATAATCAGCTTTCACGCTGATTGATGGATATACAAAACATATAGGAAACAAGCATGGCCAATAATAAAAGCGGCAGACCCGTTCCCATCTGGTTCCAGCACGATGACCTGCTCCGTCTTGAGGAGGCAGCAGCGCTGTCTGGATATCGTCACCTGTCAAAATATATCCGTGATCGCGCCATGGGTCGTGGTGATCATCGCGACACTTTTCATGCTGGCAACAGTATGCAGTCCGCTGCATGGCAACATGAAGTTGATGGCAGGCTTGCAGACATTGAGCGCAACCAGCAGGCATCTATCACCATGCAGACAGCATTACTGTCGATGATGTGCAGCAGGACAACCACTGGGGATGTCAACGAGCTGCGTGCATCACTTGCCACCGGCAACTCCACTGAAGAAATACTTTCAAGATTGATGCCAGAGCTTGCTGATATTATCAGCCGCATCCGCAGTGGGGAAGGGGAATAGGCGGCGGCATTCGTACTATATATATTTGCACAGATTGAAGGAACCCTGGCGATGCAGAAACATGAGGTCAACAATATTACTTTCGCATGTGGCGTAGTGCTGGTGGTTGGCGGCTGGCTCGCGGGTGTCTGGATTGCAAATATTCCGCTGACACCTTTCCCTGAGATGATAACCGCCGCATTGCATGCGACATCACATAACCCATGGATAATCGCGGGCATCCTTGCGGGACTCGCACTTGCAGTGGGAATAGGCTGGCTCATTTCTGCCTATGCCGATGATGGTTTCAGGGGCGCGCCTTATCACCGGTGGCTGCGTGGTACCCGCATGGCAAACTGGCATCATGTCAGACGCCGGGTCAAAGCTACCAACTGGCGTACCAATTCGCAACGACGACGTGAATTGCGCAAGCAGGGAAAACAAACAACTGGGATAAAACCACTCGCACCAATCATGATTGGCAACATGCCGGTACCACTACATCTGGAAAACCGTGGCACCATGATATGCGCCTCTACTGGTGCCGGAAAGTCGGTGGCGATGGAGAGCATGCTTGCATCAGCGGTAAAACGCCGAGACCGGCTTGCCATCATCGATCCAAATGGTACCTTCTATTCGAAGTTCAGTTTTCCGGGCGACACTATATTGAATCCTTTTGACAAGCGCTCGGCTGGCTGGTCACTGTTCAATGAAATCCGTGGCGTGCATGATTTTGACCGTATGGCAAAAAGCATCATCCCACCACAGACAGACCCGGGTGATGAGCAGTGGTGTACCTATGCACGCGATGTTCTGGCAGACACTATGCGTAAGCTTGCAGAGGACAATACCCCTGATCAGGAGATGCTGGTTAATCTTTTAGTGCGTGAGGATGGTGATGTCATCCGTGATTTCCTGTCTAACACGGATTCACGCGGATATTTCCGCGAGAATGCTGAGAAGGCAACAGCCAGTGTGCAGTTTCTCATGAATAAGTATGTGCGTCCGCTACGCTTTATGAATGAGGGGGATTTTTCCATCAGCGACTGGGTACAAAATCCAGATGGCGGCAACCTGTTTATCACATGGCGTGAGGATATGCGATCCACCCAGCGGCCACTGGTGGCCGCGTGGATTGACACTGTTTGCGCAACTATTCTAAGTCATGAACCAACAAGAGCGACACGGCTGTGGCTGTTCCTTGATGAACTTGAATCACTCGGCAAGCTGGAATCGTTTGTGCCCGCAGCAACCAAGGGCAGGAAGCACGGCCTGCGCATTGTTGGTAGCATCCAGGACTGGGCACAGCTGGATGAAACCTATGGCCGTGATGCGACAAAGACATTGCTGTCGTGTTTCCGCAACTATCTGGTGCTGGGTGCATCCAATGCACTGAATGCTGACCGGGCAAGCGAGATACTTGGCAAGCATCACGTCGAGCGTGTACAGATAACCAGCGGGTTTGGCTGGCGTAGTAGACAAGTGGTACCTGCAACACCGGAACCGGTGGTAATGGATTCAGAGATATCCAACCTGCGTGATCTCACCGGGTATGTGATGTTTGCGGAGGATTTTCCGGTGACAAAAATCCGGCTGCCATTTATCAATTATCCGCAGCGTGCACAGGCGATTGCAATAAGGTAAGCCTGAGGACAGAAAGGGGAGAGCGCCAATGCTGACAGTGACACCCATACGCGGTAACAATGGATATGCTGCTGCACATTATTTTTCTGCCGCAGATGATTATTATACCAAGGAGCACCCAGGCATGTGGCAGGGGCAGGGTGCAGCCATGCTTGGACTTGAGGGTGGTGTGGAACAGAAACAGTTTGCACGCCTGCTTGATGGACGACTGCCGGATGGCAGTCGCATCGCAAATTCGTTCGATAAAGAAAACAATAAAAAGCGGATGGGGCTTGATCTCACATTTTCGCCACCAAAGTCAGTCTCATTGCAGGCACTGGTTGCCGGTGACCATAAGATCATGGAAGCGCATGACAATGCAGTGACGAAGGCACTGCATGAAATTGAACTTCTGGCCGAGGCGCGCAAAAAAGTGAAGGGCAAGAGTTTTCGCGAGCGTACCGGCAACATGGTCATCGGAAAATTTCGCCATGAAATGAGCCGCGCCAAAGACCCGCAATTACATACTCATGCTGTTGTACTCAACATGACACGGCGTGAAGATGGGCAGTGGCGCGCACTGTCAAACGAGGATATTTTCCGCGTGCAGCACGAGATTGATGCTATATATATGAATACGCTCGCGCAGGAATTGCAGGCGCAGGGTTACCAGCTTCGCATAGCAGAAGGCCATGGCAATTTTGAGCTTGCACATATCAGCCGCGAACAGATTGAAATATTTTCGGCACGCGGCAAGGTGATTGAGAATGCGCTGGCACAGGAGGGCAAGACGCGGGCGACGGCAACCGCACTGGAAAAGCAGGTCATCGCACTCGCCACCCGGCCACGCAAGGATGAGAAAGACCGCGAGGCGATAAAAAAATACTGGCTTGAGAGAAGTGGCGTTGCCGGCATTGACTATGCAGTTGAAAAAAATAATGCTGGCATGGCACATGACAGTGGCGTGCAGCTATTAAAAAAGGATACACCGATACAGGCAGTGCTGCGTTATGCCATCAATCACCTGACTGAGCGCGAGAGTGTTGTTAGGGAAAGTGATCTTGCAGCCGCTGCAATGTATCGCGCGGTGGGTCTTACCAGTGCTGATGAGGTGCGTGCTGAAATCAGGCGGCTTACTGCACAGGGTACACTGATTGAGGCAGCACCCGCATATCAGCTGGCTGATAAAAAAACTGGCCAGACACTGTCAGCCGATGGATGGAAACGGTGGTTGCAGGATACAAAGGGTATGTCTGCCGTTGATGCAAAAAAATATGTTGCCAATGCCATTCGCGAGCGTTCACTGGTTGCAGTCGAGCGGCGTTACACTACGCAGAAGGCGTTGAAGCGTGAGAAGGCGATACTTGCCATCGAAAGAAGTGGACGCGGAAAAATGCGGCCGTTATTCAGCGTGGATGAAGTCAACAGATTGCTGGTAGATACAAAAATGAATGAAGGCCAGTGCAATGCGGTGCGACATATGCTGTGCACCGAAAACCGTTTCGTTGGCATCCAGGGTGATGCCGGGACTGGCAAGACCTATGCAGTCAAACAGGCAGTCGATTTCATAGAACAGGCAAATGCAGGCAGGGAACACAAGCGCAGGGTGATTGCACTGGCACCGTATGGCAATCAGGTCAAGGCATTGAAAAATGAAGGGCTCGATGCGCATACACTGGCAAGTTTCCTTGGTACACGTGAGCGCGCGATCGATGAAAATACTGTCATCATGCTCGATGAGGCAGCAGTGGTTGGTGCGCGCCAGATGGAGCAGGTGATGCGTATTATCGAAAAGGCCGATGCCAGGCTGTTTCATCTCGGTGATACCAAGCAGACAGAGTCGATTGAGGCAAGCCGGCCATATGCGCAGTTGCAAGAAGCGGGTATGCCAACTGTCAGGCTTCAGGAAATAAAACGCCAGCAAAATCCGGAATTGAAGTCAGCGGTGTGGGAGGCAGCCAACAGCAGGATGGCGCCATCGCTCGCCCACGTACGGCATGTTGCAGAACATGTCTCACCGCTCGAACGCCACCGCGCAATTGTGAGTGACTATATTAATCTGCCAGAATCTGATCGCCGCGATACATTGATTGTGTCGGGTACCAATGCAGCACGGCGGTCAATCAATACGATGGTACGCGAGTCTACCGGACTGAATGGAAAAGGACACGAATACGATATGCTGACGCGTGTTGACATGACACAGGCGCAGCGCCGGTTTGCACCCGCCTATCGTTCTGGCATGATCATCCAGCCGGAAAAGGATTATCCGAAATCCGGGTTGGCGCGTGGTGAACTCTATACAGTAAGGGACGTTGCTGATGGCAATATGCTGGTAGTTGAAAAACAGGATGGCAGCAGGGTAGAGGTCAATCCGCGCCGGATTACGCAGCTGAGTGTGTATCAGCAGGAACGCGGTGAATTGTCAGTGGGTGATACCGTGCGTATCAATCGCAACGAACCAGCACTTGATCTCACCAATGGTGACAGGATGCGCGTTGCTAGTGTGAGTGGTGCGACAATCCGCCTTGAGTCAGTTGAGGAGAAAAATGGCCACCCGAAACATGTAGTCGAACTTGCCGGTAAAAAACCACTGCATGTTGAGTATGCTTACGCATCTACTGTGCACAGTGCGCAGGGTCTGACCAGTGGTCGGGTGATGATTGACATGGATACGAAAAGTCGCACCACCTCAATGAATCTTTATTATGTGGCGTTGAGCCGTGCGCGGCATGAGGCCAGAATCTATACCAGCTCGGCAAAAGAATTGCCGGCAGCAATCTCGCGTCAGTTTAAAAAAACAGATGCACTGTCAGTGCAACGTGGCCGCGAGTTGCAGCGCGGCAGGGGTAACCAGCTTGCGAAGGGGAATATGGCAGACAGAAGACAGCATATGCAACAATCGCGTACCTTGCAAAGCAACAGTGGGTTGGCGGGTGGGCGCGAGATTGGCGAGCGCTGACTGCTGAGTCAGTGGATGCAACTTGATTTTATATTGGAGAATGCAGGCAGATGAAACTGGAAGGCTTGAAAAAACTGGTGCAGCAAGGCGAATCCGATACGCCTCAGGCAAACGGCCATCTTTGGTCAATCTTTTGCAAAAAATTTCTTCAAAATGCTCATTGTGATGCATGCGCCGCTTTTTCATCAATTTTTTGCAAAACCTTGACTCAAATCTGACCGTTTTCTGCAAAATTCAGCCCCAGCTGAATAGTTACCACATTTTTCACGTATCCGGGCTGCTCCCGAGATTCACTGGTGAATATTGCGGCCTCGCTAGGACGCAGGGTGCACGTCGGGCTTGAGGATGCGGAACTTCAAATAGCCAATAGTCCCCACTATTGGGCTAAAAGCTAAAAACTGGTAATGCTCCCTATTGCCACCTCTTTACCTATCGGCGTAAGCTTGGTTGCTCTTTATCCAACACAGAATTCCATAAATTATTGATCTGATCTTCCAGATTTGGAGTAATAGAGCCAACCTCCTGCTTTATATCTTTGGCAATAGGTGTATTTAGCCAGTCAGCGAAATCCTGATAATGCTGGCTGCCAATTATCTTCTCTTCAGATTGTGGTACACCATTTATGCTCACTACTGGAGGTGGTAACCCAGAATCACACATGATTGCATACGCAATGCTTGCAAAGCTCATCCCTTCTCCATTCGACACATCAATCTGGAAACCTGATATTGACTTGCCGCGCATGCCTGCAAGTTCTGCCCGTATTGCATTAGCTACAGTTTTAAAAAGAATCATGCGATTTTCATCATTCACATCCGAAATAAGACTGTCGTCAGTCTTTATCTGGGTGATAGGCTTGCCGTCTTTTAATACCATTTCTGCTTGAGCTTTTTCATCTTGTTGTACATTTATTTTGCCATGCTGGTTTAACTCCTTAGCTGTTACATATTCAAGCTTTGTTTTGTTGTTTTTATCCACTGAGAGTATAGGGATACTTGTTGAATCGTTACTGCACCGTACGAGATGCTCTTCCAGTACGGCGGCTGCCTGCTGTGTTAACTGTATAAGTGCTGAGCTATCATCGTTAAGTCCATTGGCAACATTATCGGCAATAGTATCGTGGAGTGTAGTAAGTAACTTTGCATTTTCTTCATGGCTACTGGCAGCCATAGCGCGTAGAAATCCATCCCATGATGGCAGCAACTTCAGTGATTCCGCATTTATAGCGACTGGATTTTTTTCTTTGCCATGATATTCAGGGTGCCATGGCGAATCTAAACCCATGGCAGATATCTGTTTATCCTCTTGCCTTTCAGTATTATGCTCTAATGGAACATGATCTGCCCGTGCTTCAATAGTGATAATTAACGGTTCTGATAAAGCGCTTCCTTCTGGTAATGAAACGTTTGCTGGGCGTGATTGCTCAATGGGATGAAAATCAATGCTAAGGCCGCGGGCAATAATTGATGCCGAGCTGCTTTGCGATGCCACTCTCTGTGTGCTTATTGGTTTTATTATTTCTAGCTTATCTTCATTGCCATTTTCTATGCGTTTCTGTTCTTCTCTTTCAAGTGGTGTTAAGGTATCAGCACTATCATCATCGGATAAGCTACTTCGGCGATTCATTGACTGTGCATCCCCTATTGAGTCGCGCGCCCTAAGCTTTATATTTGCAGCCATCTCATCCTGATCTGCGGATGGAAAAACTCTAGGGTTGAATCCATTCCCTTGTTGTTTATTCGGTGCACTGTCAGCAAGATCAACGGCGCCAGCGTCCCTTAGTTCTACGGCGTTGGGTGAGGCTATTTCCGCAGGGCTAACTGGCACTGGTGGATTTCCACGCAGAGACCTAACCATTGCGGTTATTGCATTTTTAAGCGAGGTTATAATTCCAGGCGCGCCACCTGCCGCAGCAACAATTGTAGGCGCTTGTTCTTTATCTTCACGTTCTATATCATGCGATGTATTTGCTTTACTTGGTTCAATGTTTTCTGAGCTTGGTTGAGCTAAATTTGCCGAAAATATAGATTCGTCGCCATGGCTGTTGGCGACGTCTATATTTATTCGAAAATTTATCAGCTTTTCGTGAACCTTTTTAAGGTCTTTTCTGGCGGCTGCTATTTCAACTTCAAACTCTTTATATTTTTCGCCCTGTATATTTCCGTCAGCTCTGAGGAGGGTTGCATGGATTTCTTTAAGAGAATCCGAGTATTCTGTTAAATTTATTTCGGCTAATTCTCGCTGTTCGTCTGTCATATCACCTATAGCGCTGGCAAAACTCTTATATGCTTCTTCAAATTCGACCTGCCTTGAGGTAAGGTCTCTAATAAGAATAGATACTATGGCATTTGCCTGTCGTGGTGATATCGGCATTTCTTTTTCTCCTACTGTGAAGCAGCAGTACGCCCTCCGGACAGGAAGGCCACAGTAAAAGTATAGGCGATAGTCTGCCTGTTTGCTTTTTGGAGAGCAAATAATTAAACATAAAAAGTAACTGCTCGCACCCCTCAAATAAATTTTCCGGCGAGAGCCATCTGAATTGCGATCAACGGATTATACCCTTTGTTCGCCATTGTCTGAATGTAGCTTGAAATCCGGC
>VFKI01000110.1 GCA_009885665.1 Gammaproteobacteria bacterium | reverse complement strand
CATTCCGCACCTTTGTCTTTTTCGATAACTCTTCGTTAAAAATGCGTTTTAAATGCTCATTTACTTGCGTGTAAACTGCGCTTTAAAACCCATTTTCGCCTCGATTTATACAAAAAATACTTCGGTGCGGAATGCCGGTTTGAGCCATCTAATTATGCATTAATACGATGCAGTCCCTGTGCTGCTGCCAGTTGTGGGGGCAGTTGTTGTGGTGTTATTACTGGAGCTGGTGTCGGCTGCAGCAGGTGCGTCAGCAGGTGCGGCAGTATTGTCGACCGGTGCAGGGGCGTTATCTGCAGGTGCAGCAGCATTGTTTGCAGGTGCGGCAGCTGGAGTGGCCATGCTATCTGCGGGTGCAGCAGCTGGAGCAGCCATGCTATCTGCAGGTGCAGCAGTTGGCGCAGCAGAGCTGTTTACAGGTTCAGCACTCGTCGGAGCAGCAGCCGTATTTTCAGCGGGCGCAGGTGCGGCTGAAGTGTCTGATGGTGTGGTGGCGGCGGGTGTAGCAGAAGCTGTTGTGGTTGTTGCGTCAGGCGTTGTTGTGGTCGTTTCGCTGCTTTGCGCGTTAGGGTCTGCGGTTGTTGTTGCACTGGTTGTTGAGCCGGTTGCAGTGTTGTCGGTGGTTGTGCTGCTGCTGCTGCTGTTGCTGGTTGTTGTGTCAGTGCTTGGCGGTGTTGTGCTGTCAGTTGTGGCGTTGGTCGCAGTTGTGGCCTCAGTTGCGGTCGTATTGCTTGTGCCTGTGTTTTGGGTGGTTGTTGCTGTATTGTCGGCTGAAGTGTTATTTGCTTTTTCGCCGCATGCCGTGAGTCCCGTTAGGCAGAGGCTGGCCAAAACGGCCGCAATCATTTGTTTACGCATGGTCAGAGTCCTTTAATAAATAAAAAAGAGGGTGTGTAGCTAATTGCAGTAGCTTATAATGTATCTCTAATTTGACTTAGGCGCAATCTAACCGTGCGGCTGTTCGCGTTATTAGGAGTAATCTCGTTTTATGTTCCCTATCTTACAAAATGACCGCGTGTTGCGTGCTTTGCGCCGCCAGCCGGTGGATGTTACGCCGGTGTGGATTATGCGCCAAGCAGGACGTTACTTACCAGAATATCGTGCTGTTCGCGCGCGCGCGGGCAGTTTTATGGCATTATGTCAAACACCCGAGCTAGCATGTGAAGTGACATTGCAACCGTTGCAGCGCTTTTCATTAGATGCGGCGATTATCTTTTCAGACATTTTAACCATTCCGGATGCAATGGGTTTGGGTTTGTACTTTGTTGAAGGGGAAGGACCCGCGTTTACGTGTAGCGTTCGCACTGCGCATGATGTTGCCATGTTGCCGGTGCCAGACCCAGAAATATCGTTGCGCTATGTCACCGATGCCATACGAATGACTCGCCAGGCGTTGGCGGGACGCGTGCCATTGATCGGTTTTTGCGGCAGCCCATGGACACTGGCGACATATATGGTTGAAGGGCGTGCAAATAAAAATTTCCCAGCCATTCGCGCCATGCAACATGAAACACCGCGGGTCTTGCATGCTTTGCTTGATAAATTAGCGGATGCGGTGATCTTGCATCTCAATGCGCAAATTGCAGCGGGTGCCCAAGCGGTGATGATTTTTGATAGTTGGGGCGGCATGTTGAGTACGCCTGACTATGCAGCGTATTCATTGGCATATATTCATAAAATTATGGCGGGCTTGCAGCGTCCGGCGGCTGAGCCCGTCATTTTGTTTACGCGTAATGGCGGGCAATGGTTGGAGCAAATGATTGCGACGGGGGTTGATGCGGTGGGTCTTGATTGGCAGATATCCCTTCATACGGCACGCCAACAAGCCGCGGGACGTGTCGCGTTGCAGGGTAATCTTGAGCCTGCCATTCTGGCGCGTTCACCGGCAGAGATTCATGCGGCAGTTGCGCGCACTTTAGCCGAGTATGGCGCAGGTGCGGGACATGTTTTTAATTTAGGCCATGGCATCACACCTGATATTCCGCCGGAACATGTCGCGGTGTTGGTCGATGCCGTGCATGAATTAAGTCGAACCTATCATAGCGTGGAGGCATGATGACAACGTTATCAGCAATGCAACGGGCGTTGACACTGGCGGCGCAAGGTCGTATGAGTGTTTCGCCTAACCCCATGGTGGGTTGCGTGATTGTTAAGCAGGGTAGCGTGATCGGGGAAGGCTACCATCAGCGTGCGGGTGAAGCGCACGCTGAAATTATGGCGTTGCAGATGGCGGGTGTAGCCGCGCAGGGTGCCACAGCGTATGTCACGCTGGAGCCTTGCTGTCATAGAGGTCGTACGCCAGCGTGTACGGAAGCGTTGATAAATGCAGGTATTTTTACGGTACATGTCGCGTGTCGCGATCCCAATCCGCGGGTGGCGGGTAAGGGGATTGCTGCGTTACAAGCCGCGGGTATTGAGGTTATTGAAGGTGAGTGTGCGGCAGAAGCGCAAGCGTTAAATAAAAAATTCTTTCATTATATTACGCATAAGCGGCCGTATGTGATTGCTAAATGGGCGATGTCGTTGGATGGTAAGACTGTCACGCATCCGCAAGATAGTCGTGAAATCTCAGGTGCGGCCATGCGTGCGTTCAATCATGACTTACGTTGTACAGTGGATGCGATTTTGGTCGGCGCGCGTACGGTGCGCGCGGATAATCCGCAATTGACGGCGCGCGATGAGCAGGGTGTCGTGGCGGGGCGGCAACCGTTACGGATTATTTTATCTTCTGGTAAGGAATTGCCTGTCGATGCGACACTTTTTCATGCGGATGCATCAGCAAAAACGTTAGTGGTCGTGCCGATGACGCGCGTTGAGGCGGTGCAAAAATTTTTACCGCCTACAGTGGAAGTGTTGGGGTTGCCTGAAGTCAGTGTAGGGCAAGTATCCGTGGAAAATTTATTGACGGTACTGGGGCAGCGCGAAATCACCAGTTTGTTGGTGGAAGGGGGTATGCAAGTGCATCAAGCTTTTTTTGCAGCCGGTTTAGTGAATGAAGTGCGCGTATCTATTTCACCGGTATTTGTGGGTGATTTACCGCATAAATTACGCTTAAAGGAAGCGCAGGGAGAATGGCAGGGCGAAGATTTTTATTTTAAAGGTAATAGTTAAATGTTTGGTGGCATTGTTGAAACGGTTGGGTTAGTTAAGCAAGCAGAAGATGTGCAAGGTAATTTGCAATTAACGATTGCACCAAAGACGCCTTTTACGGATGGTGTGATAGGCGAAAGTGTTGCGGTAAATGGCGTTTGTTTAACGGTTATTGCATTTACTGAGCAAGATTTTTGTGTGACGGCGGTGCCGGAGACTTTGCGGCTGACGAATTTGTCTATATTGCAGGAAGGTGCGCATGTTAATTTGGAGCGCGCGCTTCGTCTCTCTGATCGCATTGGCGGGCATTATGTACAGGGGCATGTGGACTGCTCTGTTGCTATAAAAGACATGACAACTGTTGCGGATAATACTTTATTGGTGACATTCAGTTATCCAGCGGAATATAGCAATTTATTGGTAAAGAAAGGCTATATTACTATTGATGGTATGAGTATTACCTTGGTGGATGTTGCGATAGATACGTTTACGGTTACCTTTATTCCCCACACACGTTTAGCCACAATTGTGCAATATTATCAGCCGAGGACGCAGGTCAATGTTGAGTTTGATATTTTAGGTAAATATATAAGTAACTATTTAAATGGCGGCGCGGGTAAAACCTATGTTACGCCGTTCAGTTGAAAAAATAATGCGAGGTCGATAGACATGTCCAATCCAGTGAAGCGCGTAGAGGCGGCATTAGCAGATTTGCGTGCGGGTAAAATGATTATTTTAACGGATGATGCGGCGCGCGAAAATGAGGGTGATTTGATTTGTGCGGCAGAAAAAATTACGCCGGCGCAAATGAATTTGATGATACGTGCCGGCAGCGGCATTGTTTGTCTGACGCTAACGTCAGAAAAAGCGGCGGCATTGCAATTGGATTTTATGGTGCCGCCGCACAAAAATTCGAGTCAACGCGGCACACCGTTCACGGTGACAATTGAAGCTGCCAGTGGTGTCACCACAGGGGTGTCGGCTGCCGATCGTGTGGCGACGATTCATGCAGCGATTGCGCTCGATGCGAAGCCTGCTGATTTGGCGCGTCCGGGGCACGTCTTTCCTTTAATTGCTGTAGAGGGTGGCGTATTGATGCGTGCGGGTCATACCGAGGGTTCGGTGGATCTTATGCGGTTGGCGGGTTTGCAACCGGCGGCGGTATTGTGTGAAGTGATGAATGAAGATGGCAGTATGGCGTATGGCGATGCATTGGATGCATTTGCGAAGACGCATGCTGTACGGACATTGGCGATGGCCGATTTAATTGAATATCGGCTATCTCAAGAAAATCTGATTGAATCAGAGGTGTCGGCGACCTTGCCCACGAAGGCGCTGGGTGAGTTTGATATTACGATTGTGCGCGAAAAATATAGTGGCTTAGAGCATGTCGTGTTGCTGGCCAAGAAAACAAAAAAAATAACGCAGCCGTTGCTGGTGCGTATTCATTCTGCTTGTATGACGGGCGATTTATTTGGTTCGGCACGTTGTGACTGTCAGCAGCAATTGCATTATGCCATGCAAAAAATTCACGCTGAGGGCGGCATGTTGATTTATCTCGCGCAAGAAGGGCGTGGCATAGGGTTGTTTGAAAAAATTCGTGCTTATGCGCTGCAAGAAAAAGGGATGGATACGGTGGCGGCAAATGAGCATTTAAATTTGCCAGTGGATGCGCGTCAATATCATATAGCAGCAAATATTTTAAAAAGTCGTGGCGTAACGCGCGTTAAATTATTGACGCGTAATCCAGCTAAAATCGCAGATTTACATAAATATGGTATTACCGAAGTCGTGCGCGAAGAAATCCCTGTGTTTGCTCACGCGGGTAATCGTGAGTACCTTTTGACAAAGAAGCAGCGTCTCAAACATATGATTGATGATTCGCAGTTATAGGAATGCTATGAAAAACGTAAAATTTGCTATTGTTGTCAGTGATTTTAACTGTGAAATAACTGAGCGTTTGCTGCAGGGTGCGCAATCACATTTGTTGATGGCAGGCGTTGCGATGGAGGATATTTATGTTGCACATGTGCCAGGCGCAATTGAGCTTCCTTTAGCAGCGCAATGGTTGGCGCAAACTAAAAAATATCATGCCATTATTATGCTGGGCGCGGTTGTTCGTGGTGAAACCAGTCACTATGACTATGTTTGTCAGCAAGTGAGTGCCGGTTGCATGCGTGTCATGCTGACATTTAATTTGCCGGTTACTTTCGGGGTGTTGACGACTGAAAATGAAGATCAGGCATATGATCGCTTAGGCGGCGCGCACGGCCACAAAGGTGAAGAAGCGGCCGCCACAGCGTTGGCGATGGTTAAGGCGCGGGCGATGATATTTTAGCTTTTTCCTGCGCAATATCAGTAGTTGATTTTTGGTGTGAGGCAAGTGATGCGTTGAATATGGAAATATGTTTATCACTTTTGACAGTGCGCACAATACACCGTGCTGCGTTGTCCCATTGCGATAGACGTTAATAATGTATGGCAGCGTATACACGGTTGCGCGGCGCGACCATAAACGTGTAATTGCTGGCTAAAGTAGCCAGGTTTGCCATCACCATTGACAAAATCTTTTAAGGTTGTGCCACCGGCACGAATTGCCGCGCGTAATACATTGCGAATCGCAGCAACCAAATGTGTGCATTGACTATGCGTTAATTCACCCGCGGGTTTTAAGGGTGAAATGCCGGCGGCAAATAAACTTTCCGCTGCATAGATATTGCCGATCCCCACGACATGTTGATTGGTCATGATGAACAGTTTGATGGCGACCGTGCGTTTACGTGTGATGCGCCAGAGGTAATCAGCCGAAAAATTTTTTTCCAGCGGCTCGGGTCCTAACGATGCCAGTAAGGGATGTTCGTTGGCGGCGGCTGTTGTCCAAAGGATGGCGCCAAAACGGCGCGGATCAGTGAAGCGCAACACATGATCATCCTCCAGGAAAAATTCGCAATGATCATGTGTGCCATGTTTGCTCGCATGCTTGAGCAGATAAAGCCGGCCAGACATACCAAGATGTATGATCAGCGTGCCCTGATCTAAATCGATTAATAAGTATTTGGCGCGCCGCCGCAAGCTGCGTATTGTTTGGCCGGCGAGGGTTTTTGCTAGCGTCGCCGGAATAGGCCAGCGCAGTGCATGTTGATAAACGGCTGCGCGCTTGATGGTATGGCCGACGAGGTGGGGCGTTAAGCCACGACGTATCGTTTCAATTTCAGGTAATTCTGGCATGTGATATGGTATGATGTCGGCAGTTGAGTGTGTATTCTATATAAGCTTAAGAGGTAACACCATATGTTATACGGATTATTGAATTTGCCCTGGTGGGGCTATGTCATCCTCACATTTGTGATGATGCAAATCACTATTTTAAGTGTCACAATCTTCTTGCATCGTTGTCAGGCGCATCGCGCGCTGGCTTTACATCCGGCGGTTAGCCATTTCTTTCGTTTTTGGCTGTGGCTTACAACGGGCATGTTGACCAAGGAGTGGGCGGCTATCCATCGTAAACATCATGCCAAGGCAGAAACGCCTGATGATCCGCATAGCCCTATGACGCGCGGTATTTGGACGGTGTTTTTTCAAGGTGCAGAATTATACCGTAAAGAAAGCCGTAATCAGGAAACCTTGGAGCGCTATGGCCAAGGCACGCCGGATGATTGGATGGAGCGTAACGTTTATAGCCGTTATAGCAAATTGGGCATTTTCATTATGCTGGGATTAGACCTATTGTTGCTAGGAATGCCGGGTTTAACCGTATGGGCATTGCAAATGATATGCATTCCCTTTTTTGCAGCGGGTCTCATCAATGGTGTGGGACATTATGTAGGGTATCGCAATTTCGAATGTGCTGATGCGTCGCGCAATATTTTTCCGTTAGGCATTTTGCTGGGCGGTGAAGAGTTGCACAATAATCATCACACTTTTGGGACGTCGGCGCGCTTTTCGGTGAAATGGTGGGAAGTGGATCTTGGTTGGGGCTTGATTCGCACGCTGCAATTTTTTAAATTAGCGCATCCCAAGCGTGTACCCCCTAAGCCTGTGCGCGTGAAAGGCCGTGAGGCGATCGATAGTGATACGTTGAGCGCCATTTTGACCAATCGTTTTCAAGTGATGGCGCAATATAGCAAGCGCGTCATTCTGCCGGTATTACGCGAAGAGCGCCGCCGCGCTGGCGATAAAGGCCGTGCATTGTTGGTGCGTGCACGTAATGTGTTGGTGCGTGAGTCATTATTGGTCGATGATACGGGCAAGGCGCAGTTGGCGCAAATTCTGCAAAATCACCATAAGCTGGAAACGGTTTATCAATTTCGCTTGAAATTGCAGGCGATTTGGGTCAAGAGTGCGGCTAGCCAAGCAGAATTAGTGGAGGCGCTGCGTGAATGGTGCTGTCAAGCTGAGGCAGCCGGTATTCGCGCGCTAGAAGAATTTGTTGCGCAATTGAAGGGTTTGGCGCCCAGCAAGTAACCTGAGCATACGGCCGACATTCCTCGCCAAAGTATTTTTTGTATAAATCGAGGTGAAAATGCGTTTTAAAGCGCAGTTTACATACACGTAAATGAGCATTTAAAACGCATTTTTAACGCGGAGTTATCAAAAAAGACGAAGGTGCGGGATGTCGGATGCAACCGACATTCAGCGCAATTCCCAAAAAAAACCCGCGAGGCCAGATTGAACATGGCCTCGCGGGTTTTTTTTCGAAGAGTGTGCTGAATGGTTACATTACAACTTTAAATTAAATTACAACTTACCTTCTTCAAAAACCACATGCATGCCGCTCTTGCCCGTTGCTGCGTTATAAGCACGTGGGTCGAAATATTTCTTTTTGAATTTTTCAGTCATAGTACGTTTGTTTTTAGTGGTGGTGCGAAACGTACCGGTTTTTTTGCCAGCTTGGGTGGTGCCAGTGGAGACCATTTTGATCTTGTCGCGCATGATTGCAACCTATATTAAATAAAAGAAATTTAGTTGACGGCGTCGGCCAGTTCGCGAGATTTGATATCGGCGAGCACTTGCTCGAGGCCAAGTTTATCAATGATGCGCATGCCTTTGGCGCTGACACGCAGTTTGACAAAACGTTTTTCGCCTTCCAGCCAGAAACGGTGTTCCTGCAGGTTGGGCTTGAAACGACGCTTGGTTTTGTTGTTGGCATGGGAAACGTTTTGTCCGCTCATCGGCCGTTTTCCCGTTACTTGACACACACTCGACATGACACTAGTCTCCACGGATTAATTGGATGGCGGTTTGGCAGAGCCTTAATACGCCTAAGCAAGGCTGCGATTTATACCAGAAAGGTCGCATGGGCGCAAGTCAAATGTCGCTGCTTGCTTGTGCTGCGCGCACCGCAAGCAGGCTTGCTGCAATGAAATTTGCAACCGTACACCTTGCCCGCGACTCAATCATGCGCATAATCATTTGAAGGCGTTTACAAAAGGGCTAAGAATAGCTCAGGCTGCGCACAGAACGATTCTTTGGTAACAAAGCCTGGCCTTCATGCGGGTTGGCATTAATTTGCGTTTGAAGCCAGGTAATGATGTCGGCGCGCGTTTCATTATGCTGACTAAGAGATTTGTCTATTAACGTAACACCGAAGAGTGGGTCGGTGTCCTTGTTCTCTAGCCATTTGCAGATGTCTGCTCTGTTATAGACATTTCCTATAACAGTTGAGACCGGATCCTCCATAATTTCATGTGATATGGGGCAAAACAATCCATCGGGAACCGCTATTGTGTCGAGGTCGATGCCGCATTCTGCCGCCTCCTTCAGCAATTTCTTGATGCTGTTGTCAGGCTTGCTGAACATTGAGTATCTTTGAACAGCCCCTTCTGCCGCAGGCAGGTTTGCGCGTTGATATTCTATATCGTCAGCTGCAGCAAGGGGGTTCTCCTGATCAAATGGCTGCCCTTCTCTCGCGCAACATGCTTCGATAAACCTGTTGCCTGCATAAAACGTCATAAGGAAAGAAAGCCATGGCAATACGTCGCTTGCGTAAGCTTCATTTGAACTGAAGCCCCCTGAAAGCCGTGCAGACGTATCGGTCAGCAGCGGTCCTGCTATGCCTGAAAAAACTACGAGTGAAGCCTCATCGATCGCCCTGCCGCGTGAAATTTTTAGCGCGCAAATGGCTTGCAAAACAAGGCCTAATGTAAAAAAGACGGTGGACAAAGGGTGCCTTGTTTTGATACTTTTTTCTATTAACCATTTCAAGATGCTCGCGGTAACCAGGATACCCATCGCGGTAGTTAAGCCACTTATCAGCTGTTTTGTTTTTCTAGACATTCTTCCCTCGTTTATTATTCATTATTAGTAACCATTCAGCAAAATATTCGAAAAACATCAGCGAGGCCAGGTGCAACCTGACTTTACGCGATGGGGGATTCTTAAGGGGGAGAATCGCGATT